>NZ_JAVREL010000021.1:0-128677 GCF_031845365.1 Streptomyces litchfieldiae | reverse complement strand
CCCTTGTACTCCCACCCACCGCCCTTGTACTCCCACCCACCCGCCCCTTCAAAGGGGCGGGTGGGTGGGAGAAAACAAGGAGCGGCGGCGGGCGGAGTCGGCTGATCCGGGCGACGGCGGGGGTGGCTGGGGACGGCCCGGGCGCCCCCAGGGCGCCCGGCCGGGACCAGCCCTGCGTGACCGACGGTGGACTACGCGTCGAGACCGATCGCGAACGCCGTCTCCAGGTCGTGGCGCGAGTAGGTCCGGAAGGCGATGTGCGTTTCGGTCGACTCCACGCCCGGTACTTTGCTGATACGCCCCGGGATCACCTCCGCGAGGTCTTCGTGGCGGCGGACCCGGACCATGGCGATAAGGTCATGGGGGCCGGTCACCGAGTACACCTCGCTGACCCCCTCCAGCGCCGCGATCTGCTCCGCGACCTCCGGGACTCGGTCCACGCTGGTCTTGATGAGCACGATCGAAGTGATCACGGCTGGGCCTCTCCCTGTGCGGCGGACGCGGTACGCAGGGCTTCACCATAGCCCGCGAGATGGGGTGTGGCGGCTACCAGGCCGTAGGGTGACAGTGGATGACGGTAAGGATGACGGACGGTGTGAGCGGTGGAGGATGCCACGGGCGATGCTGAGGCGACGGGGCGGCCGGAGCCCGGTTCCGGGGAGCCGGCCGAGACCCTGGACCGCCCCCTGCCCGAACGGGTCCGGCATCGGGTCATCGTGCTGGCGGGCGACGCGTTCGCCGGGCTGACCATGGCGGAACTGCCCGCCACGTTGCGGCAGTATGCCCGGTTCACCCCCTCCCGTCGGGTGAAATTCGGCGGCAGCGCGATCGCCGCCGCCCTGGAGAACGACACCGTCTTCCGGCAGCGGGTGGGCAGCCGGCTGCGGGCCGCCGAGCCGGAGCTGGCCGCCGCCGTCGAGGAGGGCACCCCGCCGCCCGCCGCGGACCCCGTGGAGGTGGCCGCCGCCGCCTTCGTGCTGCGCCCGCCGGGCTGGGCCAAGCTCGTGGCCGCGGCCGGCGAGGAGGCCCAGCGGGCCCAGGCCGAACGCGCCGAGCAGGAGCGGGAGCGGGAGCTGGCGCGGCTGCGCGAGGAGTTGTCGCAGGCGCGGTCCCAGGCGCGCGGCGAGGGCGACCGGCTGCGCGCCGAGCTGGAGGCGGCCCGCAAGGAGTCCGACGCCGTGCACCGCAAGCTGCGCAGCGCGCTGGCCGATGTGCGGCGCGGCGAGGCGGCGTTGCGCAAGCTGCGCGCCGAGTTCGAGGAGGCCCGCGCCGAGGCCGCCGGCGCCCGGGCCGCCGCGGACGGCGAGGCGCGGCGGCTGCGGGCGCGGCTGGCGGAGGCGGAAGCCGCGCTGGAGGCGAGCCGCAAGTCCGTGCGCGAAGGCCGCGGCATCGAGGACATGCGGCTGCGGCTGCTGCTGGACACCGTGCTGGACGCCGCCCAGGGCCTCCGCCGTGAACTGGCCCTGCCACCTACGGAGTTGAAGCCCGCGCAGACCGTGGAGGCGGTGGCCCCCGGCGAGCTGAGCCCTCAGGACATCGCGCACCGGGCGCTGTCCGAGGACGACCCCGCGCTGCTCGACCAGTTGCTCGCGCTGCCCCAGGCGCACCTGGTGGTCGACGGGTACAACGTGACCAAGACCGGCTACCCGACGATGCCGTTGGAGAAGCAGCGGCTGCGGCTGCTGGGCGGGCTCGCGGTGCTCGCGGCCCAGACCGGCGCCGAGATGACCTGCGTCTTCGACGGCGCCGAGCTGGCCGCGCCGGTGCTGCTGACCCCGCCACGCGGGGTGCGGGTGCTGTTCAGCAAGCCCCGGCAGACCGCCGACGAGCTGATCCGGCAGCTCGTTCGCGCCGAGCCGCCCGGCCGCCCGGTCGTCGTCGTCTCCGCCGACCGCGAGGTGGCCGACGGCGTCGCCCGGGCCGGCGCCCGCCCCGTCGCCTCCTCGATGCTCCTCCGCCGCCTCGCGCGCACTTAGGAGCGTTGAGCCCGGAATGCCCGGACTCCGCCGGGAGATGGGGGTTCCTGTGGGGGCGTCCCCCACGCTGTGTGCGGGGCCGAACGCGGCCGGTGTGAGGTAAGTAAAAAATGCCCGCAAGGATTTGAAGGAACGAAACCCACCTCGCTAGGGTCGGGGCTCGAACCTCCGCGCGGTAAGCCATTCATCCGGGATGGCCGTGGAGGTACCGCCGAATCCGCGGCAGTTGCGCGGAGCCGGGCTTTTCAGCCCCCACACCCGGCAGGCGGCTGAGGAAGAAGGAGCTCGCCCCAGTGGCGTCCCACCGTCGTCCCAAGCAGCCGAGCCGGGCCCGTATCACCATTTTTGGCGCCACCGCGGCTGCCGCCACCGCCGTCATCTCCTCGCAGTCCGCCCAGGCGGATCCGGGCCCGAGCATCGACGAGGTGCAGGAAGAGGTCGACCGGCTGTACGAGGAGGCCGAGGCGGCCACCGAGGAGTACAACGGGGCGAAGGAGCGGGAAGAAGAGCTCCAGACCGAGATCGAGGACCTCCAGGACGCCACGGCCCGCGGCCAGGACGAGCTGAACGATCTCCGTTCCAGCCTGGGTTCGCTCGCCTCCGCCCAGTACCGCACCGGCGGCCTCGACCCGTCCGTGCAGCTTTTCCTCTCCGCCGACCCCGACGCGTATCTGGACCAGGCGTCCACCCTCGACCAGGTCAGCGGCAAGCAGGCCGAGACCCTGCGGCTGATCGAGGACCGGCAGCGCACGCTGGACCAGCAGCGCGAGGAGGCGTCCGACCGGCTGGCCGAGCTGGAGGAGCTGCGCGGCGAGCTGAGCGACCAGAAGGACTCCATCCAGGAGAAGCTGAACGAGGCGCAGGCGCTCCTCAACCAGCTCACCGAGGAGCAGCAGGCCGAGATCGCCGCCCAGGAGGCCGCCGCGGCGGCCGAGGCGGCGGAGCGCGCCAACCGGTCCGACGGCCGCGAGTCGCTCAACCTGACCGGCTCCTCCTACGGCGAGAACGCCCTCGCCGCCGCCGCCACCAAGCTGGGCTCGCCCTACGTCTGGGGCGCCACCGGCCCCAACTCGTTCGACTGCTCCGGCCTCACCTCCTGGGCCTTCAGCCAGGCCGGTGTCTCCCTGCCGCGCACCTCCCAGGCCCAGGCCGGCGCCGGCCCCACCGTCGGGATGAGCGAACTCGCCCCCGGCGACCTGGTGTTCTTCTACAGCGACCTGCACCACGTCGGCATCTACGCCGGCAACGGCCAGATCATCCACGCCCCGCGCCCCGGGTCCAGCGTGGAGTACCTGTCCATCGACGCGATGCCGTTCCAGTACGGCGTGCGCATCGGCTGAACCATTGAGGTGATTCCGGAGTTCAACGGGCGCATCGCGCCCCCGGGATGACCTGCGGTTGCGTCTCCTGACGGCAGCCGCGCGGGGTTGACGGTTCGCCAACTCACCGTGGTCGCGCGGCTACATTCTGCTGCGCTCAGGTCCCCAGCGAAGGGAGCGCGGCCACCAGTGGTTTCTCATCGACACACCTCACGAACCCGCCCGAGACGGACGGCCCGGGTCACCGTGCTGTCCGCCGCCGCGACGGCGGCGGCCGTCATGGGCGCCGTGCCGGTGCTCGCCGTGCCCGGCGAACCCCCGGCCGACAGCGCGGCGGCGGCCCGCGAGGTCGACCGCCTCTTCGCCGACGCCGAGCGCGCCATCGAGGCGTACAACGGCACCGCGGAGCGCGTCGAGGAGCTGCGCGCGGAGTTCGAACGCCGGCGGGGCCGGGTGACCCGCGGCCAGGAGGCGGTCAACGAGCAGCGGCGTGCGCTCGGTTCCGCCGCCGCCGCCCAGTACCGGTCCGGCGGGTTCGACCCCACCGTGACGCTGATGTTCTCCGACAGCCCCGAGGCGTATCTGGCCCGCGCCGCCGTGCTGGAACGTCTCGGCGCACGGCGCGCCGGGGAGCTGCGGGAGCTCGTCGCCGCCCAGCGCACGCTGGAGCGGCGCCGCGCGGAGGCCGCCGACAAGCTCGGCGAACTCACCGCCGAACAGGAGCGGCTCGCCGACCGCAAGCACGCCGCGCAGACCAAACTCGCCGCCGCCCGGCGCCAGTACGAGCGGCTCTCCGCCGCCGAGCGCCGCGAGCGCGAACGCGCCGACCGCGCGGCGGCCCGCGCCGTCCCGCCCCCCGCCGACCCCGAGGCCGAGGCCGGGGACGACGGCGCGGCTCCGTCCGCGCGCGCCGCCACCGCCGTGGCCGCCGCCCGCGAGGCGGTCGGCCGCCCGTACGCCTGGGGACAGGCCGGGCCGGGCTCGTTCGACTGCTCCGGGCTCATCCAGTGGGCCTACGCGCGGGCCGGCGTCGCGCTGCCGCGCACCTCCCAGGCCCAGGCCCGGGCCGGCCGCCGGGTGGCGCTGTCCGACGCCCGCCCCGGCGACATCGTCGTCTACCGCAAGGACGCCAGCCACGTCGGCATGTACGTCGGCGGCGGTCAGATCGTGCACGCGCCCTACCCCGGCGCGCAGGTGCGCTACGAGGCGGTCGGCGTCATGCCGGTCTCCTCCGTCGTCCGGCCCTGACCGGGGTCGGTATCGTCTCGTCCGATGCGTAAGACGTTGATTGTCACCAACGACTTCCCGCCGCGCCCCGGGGGGATCCAGGCGTTCCTGCACAGCATGGCGCTCCGGCTCGACCCGCGGCAGGTGGTGGTCTATGCCTCCACCTGGAAGCGCGACGCCGAAGGGGTGCGCGCGACCGCCGAGTTCGACGCGGAGCAGCCGTTCCCCGTGATCCGGGACCGGACGACCATGCTGTTGCCCACTCCCGCCGCCACCCGGCGGGCCACCGGGCTGCTGCGCGCGCACGGCTGCACCGCCGTGTGGTTCGGGGCCGCCGCCCCGATGGGCCTGATGGCCCCGGCGCTGCGCGCGGCGGGCGCGGAGAAGCTGGTCGCCACCACGCACGGCCACGAGGCGGGCTGGGCCCAACTGCCCGGCGCCCGCCGCCTGCTGCGGCGGATCGGCGAGGCCACCGACACGCTGACCTATCTCGGCGAGTACACCCGCGGCCGGATCGCGCCGGCGCTCACGCCGGCCGCGGCGGCGCGCATGGTGCAACTGCCGCCGGGCGTGGACGAGAAGACGTTCCACCCCGACTCCGGCGGCGCCGCCGTCCGCGCCTCGCTCGGGCTCACCGACCGCCCCGTCGTGGTCTGCGTCTCCCGCCTGGTGCCCCGCAAGGGCCAGGACACCCTGATCCGCGCGCTGCCCCGGGTGCTGGCCGCGCAGCCGGAGACCGTGCTGCTCATCGTGGGCGGCGGCCCCTACCGCGCGGACCTGGAGAAGCTGGCCGGGCGGCTGGGCGTGAGCGCGTCGGTCCGGTTCACCGGCCCGGTGTCCTGGGAGCGGCTGCCCGCGCACTTCGGCGCCGGCGACGTGTTCGCCATGCCGTGCCGCACGCGGCGCGGCGGGCTGGACGTGGAGGGGCTGGGCATCGTCTACCTGGAGGCGTCCGCCACCGGGCTGCCGGTCGTCGCCGGCGACTCCGGCGGGGCGCCCGACGCGGTCCTCGACGGCGAGACCGGCTGGGTCGTGCGCGGCGGCGAGGACACCGCGCCCGAGGAGACGGCCGAGCGGCTCGTCACGCTGCTCGGCGACGCCGAACTGCGCCGCAGCATGGGGGAACGCGGCCGCGCCTGGGTGGAGGAACGCTGGCGCTGGGACCTGCTCGTCGACCACCTGCGGGCGCTGCTGGACTGACCGCGGCGGGCGGTGTCCGCGTCAGTCGTAGAGGGCGTCGATCTCGCCCGCGAAGTCCTTCGCCACCACGTGCCGCTTCAGCTTCAGGGACGGCGTCAGATGCCCGGAGTCCTCCGTGAACTGCTCCGGCAGCACCCGGAACGCGCGCACCGACTCGGCGCGGGACACCGCCGCGTTGCCCTGGTCCACCGCCTCCTGCACGGCTGCCAGCAGCTTCGGGTGGCGCAGCACCTCCGCCCGGGGCAGCGCCTGAAGGCCCTGCTCGGCCACCCAGCGCGGCAGGAACTCGTCGTCCAGCGTGATCAGCGCGCCCACGAACGGGCGGCCCTCGCCGACCACCATGCACTCGGCGATCAGGGGGTGCGCCCGCACCCGGTCCTCGATCACCGCGGGAGCGACGTTCTTCCCGCCGGCCGTGACCAGGATCTCCTTCTTCCGCCCGGTGAGCGTCAGATAGCCGTCCTCGTCCAGGGACCCCAGATCGCCGGTGCGGAACCAGCCGTCCGGTGTCCGTTCGTCGTCGGCGTGCTCACCGCCCCAGTACCCGCTGAAGAGGTGCTCGCCGGTGACCAGCACCTCGCCGTCGTCCTCGACGCGCACCGCCGTGCCCGGCACCGGCCGGCCGACCGTGCCGATGCGCGGCGCGTCCCACGGGTTGAACGCGGTCGGCGCGCAGGTCTCGGTCAGCCCGTAGCCCTCCAGCACCGTGAACCCGATGCCCCGGTAGAAGTGCCCGAGCCGCTCGCCCAGCGGGGCCCCGCCCGAGATGGCGTGCGTGGCCCGGCCGCCCAGCACGGCCCGCAGCCGCCGGTACACCAGCCGGTCGAACAGCCGGTGCCGCAGCCGCAGCGCGGGGGAGGGCCCCCGGGGCGTGTCCAGCGCCCGGCTGTAGGCGGTCGCCGTGTCGGCCGCCCGGTCGAAGATCCACAGCTTGCGCTCGTCCCGTGCCTTCGCCCGGGCCGAGTTGTACACCTTCTCGAAGACCCGCGGCACGCCCAGGACGATCGTCGGCCGGAACGACGCCAGGTCGTCGGTGAGCGAGCGGACGTCCGGCACATGGCCGAGGGTGATCGGCGCCAGCAGCGCGGCCACCTCCACCATGCGCGCGAAGACATGGGCGAGCGGCAGGAAGAGCAGCACGGAGCTGTCGCCGGTGTGGAACAGCGGCCCCAGCGCCGCGACCACGTTGCCGCAGACCGAGAGGAACGCGCGGTGGGTGAGCACGCAGCCCTTGGGGCGGCCGGTGGTCCCCGAGGTGTAGATCACGGTGGCGGGGGAGTCCGGGGTCAGCGTCGCCGTCGCGGCGTCCAGTTCCGCGTCCGGCACGTCCGAGCCCGCCGCCGTCAACTCGGCGACCGCGCCCGCCCCCTCGCCGGGGACCAGGCACCACACCCGGCTCAGCTCCGGAAGCTGATCGCGCACCGACTCGACGGCCGCCCGGTGCTCCTCGGTCTCCACGAGCACGGCGACCGCGCCGGAGTCCTTGAGGTTCCACGCGACCTGCTCGGCCGAACTCGTCTCGTACACCGGCACCGTGATCGCGCCCACGGTCCAGATCGCGAAGTCGAACAGGGTCCACTCGTAACGGGTGCGGGACATCAGCCCCACCCGCTCGCCCGGCCGCACCCCGGCCGCCAGCAGCCCCTTGGCGACCGCCCGGACCTCGGCCCGGAACCGCGTCGCGCTGACATCCTCCCAGCCGCCGTCCACCGCCCGCGCGATCACCGCGACATCGGGATGACGCTCCGCGTTGATCCGCAGCAGCTCCGGCAGACTCGCGTCGGCGGCCACCTCGTACCGGGCCGGAAGGCTGAACTCACGCACCGCTGCGGCTCCTCGTCTCGTCACATCCCGGGCCCACCCGGCAGCCTACTGCCACGCTCCCGTGCCGGACGGCCGGGCCGCAAGAGGTAGCCTTCCCACGGATGCCAGCGGGAGATGAGCGCGAGGAGCCACGGCCATGGCCGAACACACCAGGTCGAGCATCACCATCGAAGCCCCACCGGCCGATGTCATGGCGGTGATCGCCGACTTCGGCCGCTACCCGGAGTGGACGGGGGAGGTCAAGGAGGCCGAGGTCCTCGGGACCGACGCCCAGGGCCGCGCCGAGCAGGTGCGGCTGCTGCTCGACGCCGGGGCCATCAAGGACGAGCACACCCTCGCCTACACCTGGCAGGGCGAGCGGGAGGTGAGCTGGTCCCTGGTGAAGTCCCGCATGCTGCGCGCCCTCGACGGCTCCTACCGGCTCGCGCCGGCCGCCGACGGCAAGCACACCGAGGTCACCTACCAGCTCACCGTGGACGTCAAGATCCCCATGCTGGGCACCATCAAGCGCAAGGCCGAGAAGGTCATCATCGACCGCGCCCTGGACGGGCTGAAGAAGCGCGTCGAGAGCGTGCCGGACGAGGACGGCCGGGCCTGACGGCGATGAGCCCGGCCCGCACCCTGTTCGTCACCGGCCCGGGCGGGGACGGCACCAGCACGGTCGCCGCCGCCACCGCTCTCGCCGCCGCCCGCGCCGGACAGGCCGCGCTGCTGCTCAGCGCCGAGCCGCCCGCCCGGCTGGCCGCCCTGCTCGGCGCCGACCCCGGCACCGACGGCCCGGCCGAGGTCGCCCCCGGCCTCACCGCCGTCCGCGTTGACGCCGCCGACCGCTTCCGCGCCGGGGCGCGCGCCGCCCAGCGCCATCTGCGCCCCGCGCTCGACGCCGTGGGCGCCGTCGCCCTCGACGACGACGAGCTGACCGAACTGCCCGGCGCGGAGACGGCGGCGCTGCTCACGGCGCTGTTCGCCGCCCACGCCGCCGACCCCGGCCGGCTGGTCGTCGTCGACCTGCCTCCCATCCCCGAAGGCGTGCGGCTCCTCGCCCTCCCCGCCCAACTCCGCCGCTATCTGCGCCGACTGCTGCCCCCGGAGCGCCGGGCCGCCCGCGCCCTGCGCCCGCTGCTCGCCCAGCTCGCCGGGGTCCCGCTGCCCGGCGAGGGCCTGTACGCGGCCGGCGAGCGCTGGGACGCGGGCCTGACCGCCGTCGACGGGCTGGTCGCCGGGCCCGGCGCGGCCGTCCGCCTGGTCCTCGACCCGGGGGAGCGCTCCGCCGCCGCGCTGCGCGCCGCCCGCGCCGGACTCGCGCTGCACGGCATCCCCGTCGAGGCCGTCGTCGCCAACCGGCTGCTGCCCGCCGGCTCGTCCGACCCCTGGCTGGCCGGCCTCGCCGACCGGCAGCGCGCCGTGCTGGACGCGCTCACGCGATCCACCGGCCTGCCCGAGCCGCACCAGCTTCCGCACCTGGGCCGGGACATCGGCCCCGCCGAACTGGCCGCCCTGGCCGTGCCGCCGCCCGGCGACCCCGACCTCGCCGAGCCGGTGCTGGAGGACCGGCTGGCCGACGACGGCCTCCTGGTGTGGCACCTGCCGCTGCCCGGCGCGACCCGCGACGAGCTGGCCCTGGTGCGCCGCGGCGACGAACTCATCGTCACCACCGGCCCGTTCCGCCGCGCCCTGCCGCTGCCCGCCGCGCTGCGCCGCTGCACCGTCGCGGGCGCCGCGCTGGAGAGGGAGACCGGCGAGCTCGCGGTGCGTTTCGCGCCCGACCCCGACCGCTGGCCGGAGCGCGCCCTCAGGGATGTGGGCCAACCGGGGTAGGCTCGATGACGACGGTCATACCCCCGGCCGGGTCCGGGGACTGCCAGGAGGCCGCGATGAGCGACGTCAGCGAGAACCCCGCCGAGGAGCCGGCCGGCCCCGCCCCGGAGGCCGATTCCGACGCGTGGGCCACCGCGTGCGGCGAGGACCTCGACGAGGAACGGGCCCGCCGCCGCGCGAAGTACCACGCCCCGACCGGTGATGCCGCCGAGGAGCTGCGCAAGCTCGCCGACGCCCTCACCGACCAGCTCGGCCGGCTCGGCGCGAGCCTTGGCCCCGGCGTCGGCCTGGCCGCCGGTCCCCTCGCCGCGCAGGCCCGCGCCGCCCTGGAGCCGGTCATCGAGCGCAACGCCGAGGTCTTCCAGCACCTCGCGGGCGCGGGCCAGGAGCTGCTGGCCGCCTACCGCGCCGCCGTCCTCGGCCAGGAGGGGCGCTGGACCCGCGGCGCCGCGCCCCGGCCCGAACGGGACACCGCCGCCCGGCGGGACGGCGACGGCGATCCGGAGGAACCGGACGATCCGGACACGGCCCCCGGCTCCGAGCGCATCGACCTGGACTGAACCGGGGCGGTGCCCCCGGGCTCCCTCCGGTACCGTGGTCAGCGGCGGGGAACCACTACCTGACATCACTTGAGGGACACGTGACTCCTCCCCCTTGGGGCGTAAGGGGGGCATCTCACTCGGCCGCCGGGACGTATCACCGCGGCCCAGCCCTGACGCGCGCCCGGAGGGCGCGCTGTCCGGACTGCGGCGGGCGGTGCCGTTCCGCGTGCGAGTGGGCCCGGAGTCATGCGGTCCATGCGAAGGAGATCTGATGGGACTGACCATCGGCGTCGATATCGGCGGTACGAAGATCGCGGCCGGTGTGGTCGATGAAGACGGCACCATCCTCGATACCAGTCAGGTGGCGACCCCACCCACCCCCGAGGGCGTCGTCGAGGCCATCGCCGACGCGATCAAGACCGTGGGCCGCGGCACCTCGGCCGAGGCCGTGGGCATCGGCGCGGCCGGCTATGTGGACGACAAGCGCGCCACCGTGCTCTTCGCCCCGAACATCGCGTGGCGCCACGAGACGCTGAAGGACAAGATCGAGCAGCGCGTGAGCCTGTCCGTCGTCGTGGAGAACGACGCCAACGCCGCCGCCTGGGGCGAGTACCGCTTCGGCGCCGGCACCGGCCACGACGACGTCGTGTGCATCACCCTGGGCACCGGGCTCGGCGGCGGCATCATCATCGGCGGCAAGCTGCACCGCGGCCGGTTCGGCGTCGCGGGCGAGTTCGGCCACCTGCGCGTCGTGCCCGACGGCCTGCTGTGCGGCTGCGGCAGCCAGGGCTGCTGGGAGCAGTACGCCTCCGGGCGCGCCCTGGTGCGGTACGCCAAGCAGCGCGCGACCGCGACGCCGGACGCCGCCACCGTGCTGCTGGGCCTGGGCGACGGCACGCCGGAGGGCATCGAGGGCCGGCACGTGAGCGACGCCGCCCGGCAGGGCGACCCGGTCGCCATCGACTCGTTCCGCGAGCTGGCCCGCTGGGCGGGCGCCGGACTGGCCGACCTCGCCTCGCTGTTCGACCCGTCCGCGTTCATCGTCGGCGGCGGCGTGTCCGACGAGGGCGACCTCGTGCTCGACCCGATCCGCAAGTCGTTCCGCCGCTGGCTGGTGGGCAGCCGGTACCGGCCGCACGCCCAGGTCCTCGCCGCCCAGCTCGGCGGCCGGGCGGGCCTGGTGGGCGCCGCCGACCTGGCCCGCCAGGGCTAGGTCCCGGGCGCAGGCCGGAGCGGCCGATGACCGCCGAGTTGCGACTGCTCAGCTACAACGTCCGTTCGCTGCGCGACGACAGGGGTGCGCTGGTCCGGGTGATCCGGGCCGCCGCCCCCGACGTCGTCTGTGTGCAGGAGGCGCCGCGCTTCTTCGGCTGGCGCGCGCACGCGGCCCGGCTCGCCCGGGCCACCGGGCTGCTGTACGTCACCGGCGGCGCGACCTCCTGCGGCACGCTGATCCTGGCCGCGCCGCGCGTGCGCGTGGAGCGGGCGGAGGACGTGCTGTTCCCGCACACCAGAGGGCTGCACCGGCGGGGGCTGGCCACCGCGGTGCTCCGGGCGGGCACCGGCCCCCGGTTCGCGGTCATCAGTTGCCATCTGAGCCTGGACGCGGCCGAACGCCACCGGCAGGCCGGTCTGCTCCTGGACCGGCTGACCGCCCTGACCGGGCCCGACAGCCTGCCCGGGGTGGTGGCCGGCGACCTCAACGACCGTCCCGGCGGCGCCACGTTCACCCGGCTCGCCGGGCCGCTCACCGACGCCTGGCGGCGTTCGCCCGAGGGCGGCGAGCACACGTTCCCCGCCACCGCGCCCGACCGGCGCATCGACGCCGTGCTGTGCAGCCCCGGCGTCGAGGTGCTGGGCTGCGGCGTCCCGGCGGCGGAACGTGGCCCGCTGGCCGCCGATCCGCGCCGGGCGGGCGACCATCTGCCGCTGCTCGCCCGGCTGCGGCTGCCGTGACCGGCCCGCTCAGACGACCGCGCCGCTGCCCGGGTCCGTCCAGTCGTCGTCCCGGCCGTCCCGCATCCGCGTCACCAGCGCGGCGAACCCGCCGAGGAATCCGCCGACACCCAGCGTGACGATCCACCAGCTCATCTGACGCTGCAACAGCACGTTCACGATCAGCAGCAGCGGCCCGCCCAGCACCGCGACCCAGGCCAGCTTGGTGGCCAGGTCCGTCTCCGGCAGCGGCGGCGGGTCCGGCGGGATGAAGTGGTCCTCGTCCGGGTCCTCGGCCGCCTCCCAGTCCCGGGGCCCGTTCACCGGCGGCGGCTCGGCGAGGTGCACGCGGTCGACGGTCTCCGTGAGATCCAGTTGGTCGTCCTCCACGGGGGGCGACCCCAGCGGCCAGACGCCGGGCGGGTCCGCCGGCTCCTCGCCGTATCCGGCGACGATCTCGGCCCAGGCGGCTTCCTCGTCGATAGGGTCGCGGCCGTCGCCGCGCTCCTGGTCACGTTCCGTCACGGGCAGTCTTCCTTGTCGCGAGCCGAGTGATGAAGGCGTCCGTCTCTTGAAAGATACGCTCCGCGTCGTGGTCCAGGGTGGCCACGTGATAGCTGGATTCGAGCACATGCTCGGTGACGTCGGTGGAGGACACCGACGACACCACAAGCACGGTGTCGGTGGGCGGCACCACGTGGTCCACCCGGCTGCGCAACACCAGCAACGGCTGGGTGACCTGGGGGAGTTCGGACCGGACCAGCGCGAACAGAGCCCGGGTCGAGTACGCCGCGTGCAGCGGCACCCGCTCGTACCCGGTCTCCCGGCCGCCCCCCTTCGCGATGTCCGAGATCAGCCCCGGCGCGGACGGCACGAGGAACCGCAGCAGGGGCAGCGCGTACCCCTTGAACCGTGGAAATGTGACCGCCGGATTCACCAGCGCGACCCCGCTGACGGCCGCTCCGCGCCGGGCCGCCAGCCGCAGCGCCAGCGCGCCGCCCATCGACAGCCCGCAGAGGAAGACCTGATCGCAGCGCCGGGACAGCTCCCGCAGCTCGCGGTCCACGGTGGCGTACCAGTCCTGCCACCCGGTGCGTTGCAGATCCTGCCAGCGCGTGCCGTGGCCCGGCAGCAGCGGCAGCGACACCGTGAGCCCCTGGGCGGCCAGGTGCTCGGCCCACGGCCGCAGCGACTGCGGGGAACCGGTGAACCCGTGACACAGCAGCACGCCGATCGCCGAGCCCTCGTGCGTGAAGGGCTCGGCCCCGGGAAGAAGCAGCATCGCCCGACTCCGTTCTCCAGGGGGCTATCCCAGCGGGAAGGCGTCTGTCACCCTACGCGGGACGCTCCTCGGTGCGCCACGTGCGGCCAATCCCCAGTAAGGTCGGGCGCGTAGACAGGAGGTTCACGGGGTGCTGTACGGGGCGATGAAGGTATCCGTCGGGGCGGGGCTCAAGCTGGTCTTCCGCCCCTGGGTGGAGGGCAAGGAGCACGTCCCGGCCGAGGGGCCGGCGATTCTGGCCAGCAACCACCTGTCGTTCTCCGACTCGTTCTTCCTGCCGGCCGTGCTCGACCGCAAGGTGACGTTCATCGCCAAGGCCGAGTACTTCACCTCGCCCGGGATCAAGGGGCGGCTGACCGCGGCCTTCTTCAAGGGCGTCGGCCAGCTCCCGGTGGACCGCTCGGGCGCGCGGGGCGCCGGCGAGGCCGCGATACGCAGCGGCATCGCCGTGCTGGAGCGGGGCGAGCTGTTCGGGATCTACCCGGAGGGGACGCGCTCGCCCGACGGGCGGCTGTACCGGGGCAAGCCCGGCGGCCTGGCCCGGGTCGCGCTGGCCACGGGGGCGCCGGTGCTGCCGGTCGCGATGATCGACACGGAGAAGATCCAGCCGCCCGGCAAGGTGGTGCCCAAGCTGATGCGGCCGGGCATCCGGATCGGGGAGCCGCTGGACTTCAGCCGGTACCAGGGCATGGAGGGCGACCGTTTCATCCTCCGGTCGATCACCGATGAGGTGATGTACGCCATCATGAAGCTCTCCGGCCAGGAGTATGTGGACATCTACGCCACGGCCGCCAAGCGGATGATCGCCGAGGAGGCGCAGCGCAAGGCCGGGGAGCAGCAGGACGGGTAACGTCCGGGCGAGGGGGAGGGGATCATGGCCGGGGCACCGGCGATATCGGTGGAACTGCCCATGTGGCGGGCGCTGACCGGCTACCGGGTGCTGACGCTGGGGTACGCGATCGGGCTGTTCCTCCTGGGCTACGACGACTACGACGACTACGGCCGGCCGCTGGTCGGCATCGCCTATCTGACCGCGCTGACGGCGTGGACGCTGGCGACGTTCACCAGGGTGTCCTCGGCGGAGCGGTGTTCGCCGCGTTTCCTGGCCGGCGACCTGGTCATGGCCGTGACCGGGATCCTGCTCAGCCCGGTCGCCGACCCGGGGAACCACGTCGGCCCCACCCTGTCGTCCATCTGGTCGGCCGGCGCGGTGCTGGGCGTGGCCCTGAAGGGCGGCTGGCGCTGGGGGGCCGCGGCGGCGGTGGTGGTGGGCGTCGCCAACCTCGTCGAGGACGGCGACTTCTCCGGCGTGATGCTGCACAACGTGGTGCTGATCTGCGTGGCGGCCATCACCATCGGCTATGTGGTCGAGGTGGCGCGGGCCAGCGAACGCGCCCTCGCCCGGGCGCTGCGCGTGGAGGCCGCGACCCGGGAGCGGGAGCGGCTGGCGCGGGACATCCACGACAGCGTGCTCCAGGTGCTGGCGATGGTGCAGCGGCGGGGCACGGCGGTCGGCGGCGAGGCGGCGGAGCTGGGCCGGCTGGCGGGGGAGCAGGAGCGGGCGCTGCGGGCCCTGGTCGGCGCGGAGTCCGGCGAACCGGCGGCGGAGGACGAGACGGATCTGGGCACACTGCTGGCGGGCGTGGCCTCGGCGGGCGGGCGGGGCACCTATTCGGGCCCGGGCGGCCCGGTGCCGCTGCCGGCGCACGCGGCCCGGGAGGTGACGGCGGCGGTCGCCGCGGCGCTGGACAACGTGCGGCTCCACGCGGGCGAGAGCGCCCACGCGTGGATCCTGCTGGAGGACGAGCCCGACGGGATCCTGGTGACCGTGCGGGACGACGGTCCGGGCATCCCGGACGGGCGGCTGGCCGCCGCGGAGGCGGAGGGGCGGCTGGGCGCGGCCCTGTCGATCCGCGGCCGGCTGCGGGACCTGGGCGGCAGCGCGACGTGGCTGTCCACGCCCGGACAGGGCACCGAGGTGGAGCTGCGGCTGCCCCGGCGCGGAACGGTGGGCGAGAGGGAGGCACGGGTATGGGCGAGCGGCCGTTGACCGTGATGGTCGTGGACGACCACCCGATGTGGCGGGACGCGGTGGCCCGCGACCTGGGCGAGGCGGGCTGCGAGGTGGTGGCCACGGCCGGCGACGGCCCGGGCGCGGTGCGCCGCGCGCTGGCGGTGCGACCGGACGTGCTGGTCCTGGACCTCAACCTGCCCGGGCTGCCCGGCGCGGAGGTGTGCCGCCAACTCGCGGGGGACGTCAAGGTGCTGGTGCTCTCCGCGAGCGGCGAGCAGGAGGACGTGCTGGAGGCGGTGAAGGCCGGGGCGACGGGCTACCTGGTGAAATCGGCCAGCGCGGCGGAGCTGGTGGACGCGGTCCGCCGGACGGCGGCGGGCGACGCGGTGTTCACCCCGGGCCTGGCGGGCCTGGTCCTCGGCGAATACCGCAGACTGGCCACGGCCCCCGCCCCCCGCACCCCCGGCGCCCCCGAGGTGCCGCACCTGACGGACCGCGAGACGGAGGTCCTGCGGCTGGTGGCCAAGGGTCTCACCTACCGCCAGATCGCCGACCGCCTGGTGATTTCGCACCGGACGGTGCAGAACCATGTCCAGAACACGCTGGGCAAGCTGCAGCTTCACAACCGGGCGGAACTGGTGCGCTACGCGATCGAGAGCGGGCTCGACGGCGGGGAGTAGCTGGCGCAGGGTGCTTCCCCGCCCACCCACCCCCTCCGAGAGGGGGGCGGGTGGGGGAGGAAAACCGGCGCGGAGCGCCGGGCTGCGCCCGCCCTCCGGCCTTGCGCTGCCGCGCCGAGGCTACGCTTCCGTCCGCGTCCCCGACGCCGTTTCCAGCAGTGTGCTCGCGATGGACGGGCCGTTCAGGGTCAGGACCGATTCGGGGTGGAATTGGACGCCAGTGAAGCCGGGGCCGCGGATCGCGTGGACCTCGTTCGTCGCCTCGTCGCGGGCCACCGCGATCCCGCGGGGGGCCAGCGCCCCGGCCGTGGCCGCGTCGCAGCGCGCCGTGAACGAGTTGTAGAACCCGACCGTCTCCGCGCGGCCGAAGAGGTCGATCCGTTCCTGCGCCCCCTGGTAGGGGCTCGCCTTCCGCACCACCGGCAGCCCCAGCTCCGCCGCGATCAGCTCATGGCCGAGGCAGACCCCGACCACCCCGTGCCGGGGCGCCGCCAGCAGTTCGGCGGTCAGCGCGCGCAGCATCCGCATCTTGGGGTCGGCCGCGTCGTTCGGGTCGCCCGGGCCGGGGCCCAGGACCACGGGGCCCGGGTGCGCCAGCGCCCGTTCCCGCGCGCCGGGCGCGTCGTAGCGCACCACCGACACCTCCGCGCCCGTCGCCCGCAGCAGATGCGCCAGCATCGAGGTGAACGTGTCCTCGCCGTCGACCACCAGCACCTTCCCGCGCGGCGCCCCCTCCGGCGCGGGCGTCCGCATCCGCAGCCAGAACGGGGCCAGCCCGGCGCGGCGCCCGGCCAGTGCCGCCCGGACCCGGGGGTCGTCCCCGAGCCGGGGGCGGGCGGTCTCCGCCGCCGGGGCGCCGGGCCGGACGCCGAGGGCGGTCATGACGGCCGCCGCCTTGGCGTGCGTCTCGGCGACCTCGTTCGCCGGGTCGGAGCCGCGCACCAGCGTCGCGCCAACCGGGACCCGCAGCCGCCCGTCGGCCGCGTCGATGTCGGCGGTCCGGATCAGGATGGGCGAGTCGAGCGTCGCCGCGCCCCCGGCGTCCTGCCCCAGCAGGGCCAGCGCCCCGGCGTAGTAGCCGCGCCCGCCCCGCTCGTGGCGGCTGATGACGCGGCAGGCGTTCTCCACCGGGCTGCCGGTGACCGTGGCGGCGAACATGGTCTCGCGCAGCACGTCCCGCACGTCCATCGAGCTGCGCCCGCGCAGTTCGAACTCCGTGTGCGCCAGGTGCGCCATCTCGCGCAGCCGCGGCCCGACGACCAGCCCGCCCTGGTCGCCGACGGTGCACATCATCTTCAGTTCCTCGTCGACGACCATGGACAGCTCCTCGTTCTCCTTGCGGTCGGCGAGGAACGCGAGCAGCCCCTCCGCGGTGGGCCCGTCGGCGGGATAGCGGTAGGTGCCGCTGATGGGGTTCATCACGACGGTGCCGCCGCTCATCCGCACATGCACCTCGGGGCTCGCGCCGACCAGCACGCGCTGCCCGGTGTGCACCACGAACGTCCAGTACGCGCCGCGTTCGGCGATCAGCAGCCGGCGGAAGAGCGCGAGCGCGGTGCGGCGCGAGAAACCGTCGATCCGGCCGGTGAAGGTGCGCCTGATCACGAAGTTCGCGCCCTGCCCGGCGCCGATCTCGTCGGCCACCACGTCGGCGACGATCCGCTCGTACGCCTCGTCGGAGACGTCGAACGCGCCGTCCCGCACCGTGACCTCGTCCGCGGGCAGCGCGTCGAGCACCTCCGTCAGCGGCAGTTCGTGGGTCTCCTCGGGCAGCAGCACGGACAGCGGCGTGCCGTCGTCGGTCGCCTCGAAGCCGCGCTCCGCGATCTGGCGGAACGGGACGAGCGCCAGCGCGGTCCGCCGCGCGGGCAGGTCGGCGAGCCGTTCGAGCTCGGCGACGGGGCCGGTCAGCACCTCGACCAGGCCGGTGTCATGGCCGGGGGTGCGGCGGCGCAGCAGGGCGAACGGGGTGTCGCCGTCCGCCAGCGCCTGGAGCAGGGCGGTGGTGCGGTCCATGGTGGGAGTCCCTTCCGGGGTTCGAGAGAGAGGGACGGCCCGCACACACGCCGAAGGCCGCCCCTCGGGCGGCCTTCGCGTCGGTCATCTGGAACGCGCAGTCAGTGGGCCGCCTCGGAAGCGGTCCACCACCAGCTACGGGTGTGCTGCGCGATCATGCCGGGCACTATACGCGATGCGCCTGTTGTCTCACTCCCCGATCGGGGCGGAAAACAGGTGGACGTCACCCCGTAACCTGGAGCGCGTGACCGTGAACGCTGACAGCAGCACTTCGATCGCCACCTCCTGGCGAGACCTGCCCGCGGCGCAGCAGCCCGACTACCCGGATCTCGAGGCTCTGCGCGCTGTGACCGCGGACCTCCAGTCGTATCCGCCGCTCGTCTTCGCGGGGGAGTGCGACCAGCTTCGGGCCCGCATGGGCGCGGTCGCCCGGGGCGAGGCGTTCCTGCTGCAGGGCGGCGACTGTGCCGAGGCGTTCGACCAGGTCAGCGCGGACCAGATCCGGGCGAAGCTGAAGACGCTGCTCCAGATGAGCGCGGTGCTCACGTACGCGGCGGCGGTGCCGGTGGTCAAGGTCGGCCGCATCGCCGGGCAGTACTCCAAGCCCCGTTCGAAGCCGACCGAGACGCGCGACGGTGTGACGTTGCCCACCTACCGGGGCGACTCGGTCAACGGCGCGGAGTTCACCGCCGAGGCGCGGGTGCCGGACCCGGAGCGGCTGCGGCGGATGTACCACGCGTCGGCCTCCACGCTGAACCTGGTGCGCGGCTTCACCACCGGCGGCTACGCCGACCTGCGCCAGGTGCACGCGTGGAACCAGGACTTCGTGCGCACCTCGGCCGCCGGTCAGCGCTACGAGGCGCTGGCGCGCGAGATCGACAACGCGCTGAACTTCATGAAGGCGTGCGGCGCCGACCCGGCGGAGTTCCATTCGGTGGAGTTCTACGCGTCGCACGAGGCGCTGCTGCTGGACTACGAGGCGGCGCTGACCCGCACGGACTCGCGCAGCGGGCGGCTGTACGACGTGTCGGGGCACATGGTGTGGATCGGGGAGCGCACCCGGCAGTTGGACGGCGCGCACATCGCGTTCGCCGCCTCCATTCGCAACCCGATCGGCGTCAAGCTGGGCCCGACCACCTCGCCCGAGGAGGCGCTGGCCCTGATCGACCGCCTGGACCCGGAGCGGGAGCCGGGGCGGCTCACGTTCATCACGCGCATGGGCGCGGACAAGATTCGCGACCGGCTGCCCGGGCTGGTGGAGAAGGTCACCGCGTCCGGCGCGCAGGTCGCCTGGGTCTGCGACCCGATGCACGGGAACACGTTCGAGGCCGCCTCCGGGCACAAGACGCGGCGGTTCGACGACGTGCTGGACGAGGTCAAGGGCTTCTTCGAGGTGCACAAGGGCCTGGGCACGCACCCGGGCGGCATCCATGTGGAGCTGACCGGCGACGACGTGACCGAGTGCGTGGGCGGCGGGGACGAGATTTTCGTCGACGACCTGCACCAGCGGTACGAGACGGCCTGCGACCCGCGGCTGAACCGCAGCCAGTCGCTGGATCTGGCGTTCCTGGTCGCGGAGATGTACCGCGCCTGACGCGCGTGGCGCGGCGGTGCCCCGGGCGTGGCCGGTGCCACAGCCCGGGGCACTGTTGCCGCCCTCCGGCCGAGAGGTAAGGTTAGGTTTACCTCAGTAAGCCACCGGAGGGGTGAAGCGTGTACGTCTGCTCGTGCTTCGGCATCACGGAGCAGCAGGTGCGTGACCACGCCGCGGCCGGGGCGTGCACCCCGCGGCAGATCGCCTCCGAGTGCAAGGCCGGCACGGACTGCGGCTCGTGCGTGCGGCGCATCCAGGGTCTGCTGGGCCGGGGTGGCTGCCCGCGCCGGGAGACCCCGGCGGTGGCTCCGGCCGTGCCCGCGGCACCCGCCGTCTCGCTTGCCTAGGGCCTGTATCGAGTTCCCGCCCGGGCCCGCGACGCCAGTCACGGCACCTCGCCGCTCCCCCAGACTCCGTCTGGGAGGTGCCCCCAGCCGAATCGCGCGAATACGGCCGGGTATGAGCTGCGATCCGGTGCCTTGCTGGGGGTACCTCCCAGGCCCCCAAGGGCCTGGGGGGGGGCACCGCGTCTGACGCCGCGGGCTGATCCGACCGGGAACTCGATACAGGCCCTAGCGGCCTCAGGCGCTGCTGGGCTGCTCGATCTGCTGGGCGATGTAGAGCGATTCGCCGAGCTTCTCCACCAGTTCGATCTGGGTCTCCAGGTAGTCGATGTGGTGCTCCTCGTCCTTGAGGATCGACTCGAAGATCTTGGCCGAGGTGATGTCTCCCTTGGCCCGCATGACCTCGATGCCGCGCCGGAGGCGGTCGATCGCCTCCACCTCGATCTCGCGGTCCGCCCGGAACATCTCGGTGACCGTCTGCCCGATTCGGACGTGGAACAGCCGCTGGTAGTTCGGCAGGCCCTCCAGGAAGAGGATCCGGTCGGTGAGCACCTCGGCGTGCCGCATCTCGTCGAAGGACTCGGCTCGGGTGTAGGCCGCCAGCTTGGCCCAGCCGAAGTTCTCCTGCATCTTCGCGTGCAGGAAGTACTGGTTGATGGCGGTCAGTTCGGCGGTCAGTTGTTCGTTCAGGAACTCGATGACCTCGGGGTCGCCCTGCATCGCGGCACACTCCTTCTGCGGATGTGAGGGGAAGGATTCGCTGTCCGCGCATGGTGGCACCACGCGGGCGATCCGTCCAGTAAGCGAAGCCTTACCGAATTACCCCGATTCTCGGGCGATCGTCCCAGGTGGCAGGGGTGGCGGGGTGGCGGTGCGAGCGTCCGGAACGGGTCTGTCACCATGGAGGCATGGGTCATCCGGACAGCCGCGCAGGGGAGGCGCCGGAAGAGGACGCGCGCCGGCTGCCGCCGGGCCAGCGGGCACAGCGCGGATGGCCGGTGACGCACTACGGGCCGGTGCCCCGGTTCCGGCCGGAGCGCTGGGAGTTCCGGGTATTCGGGGCCACCGCGGACGGCGACAAGCGCTGCTGGAACCACGAGGAGTTCGCCGCGCTGCCGCACGAGACCGTCGTGGCCGATCTGCACTGCGTCACCAAGTTCAGCATGCTGGGCGTCGAGTGGGGCGGGGTCCGGGCGGCCACGATCCTCGCCCTCGCCCCGCCCGCGCCCGGCGTCACCCATGTGATGGTGTGGGCCGAGTACGGCTACAGCGCCAATCTGCGGCTGGCCGACTTCGCTGCCGAGTCCACCCTGTTCGCCACCCACCGGGCCGGCGAGCTGCTGACCGCCGAGCACGGATTCCCGCTGCGGCTGGTCGTGCCGCAGCTCTACGCCTGGAAGGGGCCCAAGTGGGTCCGCGGCGTCGAGTACATGACGACCGACCGCCGCGGCTTCTGGGAGGAGCGCGGCTATCACAACGTCGGCGACCCCTGGCGCGAGCAGCGCTACTCCTATCAGGAGGAGCCGGGCGACGGCCCGGAGCTCTGAGCCGCCCCGGACGTCACCGACGCGCGCAGCTCCTTGAGCCGGGCCACGTCGCGGGTGTGCCCCTCGGCCCGGCCCGGCGTCTCGATCACCAGCGGCACCCCCGCCGTCGCCGGATGCCGGAACAGCTCGGCGAACGGCGCGGCGCCGATGTGCCCCGCGCCGATGTTCGCGTGCCGGTCCTTGTGCGCGCCGACCACGTCCTGGGAGTCGTTGGCGTGCACGAGCTTCAGCCGGCCCGGGCCCGCCACCCGCACCAGCTCGTCCAGCGCCGCCGCGGCGCCGCCGGGCGCCGCGAGGTCGTGGCCGGCGGCGAACACATGGCAGGTGTCCAGGCAGACGCCCAGCCGGGGATGGCGGTCCAGCGCGTCGAGATACGGGCCCAGGTCCGCGATCCGCGAGCACAGCGAGGCGCCCTGACCCGCCGTCGGCTCCAGCAGCAGATCCGGCCCGGCGCCGGCGTCCTCGGACAGCTCGGCGAGCAGCGGCAGCAGCAGCCGCCGCACCTGGGCCAGTGCCTCCGGCCGGCCCCGGCCGCCGGTCGCCGACCCGGTGTGCACCACGACGCCGCGCGCCCCTATCACCGCGGCGCGGCGCAGGGAATGGCGCAGTGACACCACCGACAGCTCGGCCGTCAGGGCGTTGTGGGAGCCGAGGTTGATCAGATAGGGCGCGTGCACATAGGCCGCCAGGCCCTCGGCGGCGCACGCCGCGCGGAACTCCTCGTCCTGCGCCGGCCGGCCCGGCGGGGTCGCCCAGCCACGCGGATTGGCGACGAAGACCTGGACGGCCTCGGCGCCCAGCGCCCGGGCATAGGGAACGCCAACGGCGGCCAGGCCCCCGGCTACGGGAACATGGCCGCCGATGGGATTGCGGTCGCGATCGGTCACCGTCCCAGCCTGCCAGGCGGTGACCGGCCGGTCAGTACGGGCCGTTGACGTTGTCGATCGAACCGTAGCGGTCCCACGCGTAGTTGGCGGCCGCGGTGATGTTTGCCACCGGGTCGTAGATGTCGTACGGCGTGCCCTCGACGTGATAGGCGTCAAACGTCGGCTGAATCACCTGGAGCAGACCTATGGACGGCGTTCCATTGATCGCGTTGATATCCCAGAGATTGATCGCGTTCGGGTCGCCGCTGGACTCGCGCATGATGTTCCGGTAGAGGCCGTCATAGGTGCCCGGAATTCCCTTCGCCGCCATGATGTCCAGCGCCTCGCGGATCCAGCCGTCCAGGTCGTTGGTGTAGGTCGGCGCGGCGACCGGCTCGGGGGCCGGCGCCTCGGCCACCGGCTCGGCGGCCGCCTCGGCCTCGGCCTCGGCCTCGGCCTCCGCCTCCGCCTCGGCCGCGGCGGCGGCCTCACGCTCGGCGGCGCGGCTCGCCGCCTCCTCCTCGGCCCGCTCCTCCGCGGCGCGGCGCTCCGCCTCGGCCTGCTCCGCGGCCTCGCGCTCGGCGTCCTCGGCGGCCTGCCGCGCGGCGGCGCGCTGCCCCGCCACGGCGTCGGCCAGCACGGACTCGGAGGCCGGCGCCAGCTCGACGTGGGTGGTGTCCTCCGCCGGGGCGGGGTCGGACGGCTGCCGCTGACCGGGGATGTCGACGGCCTTGATGTCCCAGCCCACGGCCCGGGCGTTGTGCTGGTCGATGACGGCCCGGCCCGAATCGGCGGACGCCGGGACGACGGTGAGCGCCAGAGCGGCCGCGCCCGCCGTGGCGAGGGCGGCGGTCGTGGTCTTCCGCAATCGGGACTTGCGGGGTGTGGCAGTGCTGCGGTGAGCGGGCATGGGGACCTCGTATTCCTTCGCGCGGAAAGCGATTGGCCCTTGTTAACAGCACTTAAAAACCGAGCGCAATGAGCCCCAGTACTAATGGGGATAGTGCCCGGCCGGGAAATTGTTCGGCGAAAGGGAGGCGAAATCCCGGTCCCTGGGAGGGGTCCGGGCCCGGTCACCGGCACACTACGAAAGCACTACGTACCTTCGTATGTGACGCAGCTCCTATGACCGGGCTCACACCTCATCGGTGTTTCGCGGCGGCAAAGTCGTGCGGGGCGGTGCGCGACCGGACCCGGGAAGGTGTCAGCGCACCCAGATCGTGATCGTCGAGCCGCGGGGCGCCAGGTCCCCGCTGTGCACGGACTGGTTGAACACCTCGCCGGTGAAGAAGATCTGGTTCACGTTGACCTCGAAGCCCGCCGCCTCCAGGCGGTCTCGCGCGTCGCCCTCGCTCATGCCGCGCACGTCGGGCACCTCGATCATCTCCGGCCCCTTGGAGAGCGTGAGGTGGATCGTGTCACCCTCGCCGGTGCCCAGGCCGGCCGCCGGGGACTGCTCGGCGACCGTGCCGGCCTCCTCCTCGGAGAAGACGCGCTCCTCCGCCACCTCGACCTCGAAGCCCGCCGCCGTCAGCTCGGCCACCGCCGCGTCCTCCGTCGCCCCCACCACGTCGGGCACGAAGACCTCCCGGCCCTTGCTGACCGCCAGGTTCACCGGGGAGTCCGGCCGGCGCTCCTCGCCCGCGGCCGGGTCGGTCTCGATCACCGAGCCCCGGGGCACCTCGGTGGAGTACCGCCAGCGCTCCTCGCCCGGGGTGAGGCCGGCCTCCTCCAGCTCGCGCTGGGCGTCCTCCAGGGGCATGCCCCGGACGTTGGGCACCTCGATGATCTCCGGGCCCACCGAAACGGTGATGGTGACCGTCGAGTTCTTCCGGACGCGCTCGCCGCGCGCCGGATCGGTGCGGATGACGTGCCCCTCCTCCACGGTCTCGGAGAAGTCCTCCTCGACCCGCACGTTCAGCCCGGCGTCCTCCAGCTCCTCCAGGGCCTCGGCCTGCGGCATGTCGTACACGCCCGGGGTCCGGATGAACTGCCCCGAGTTGATGTACCAGACGCCGACGCCGCCCGCGATCAGCAGCAGCGCCGTCACGATCAGTGCGGCCAGCCGGCGGCGCGGCAGGCTCCGCCACCCGCCGGCGGGCGCGGGCCGCGCCCCGGGCGGCGGGGGCGGCAGGTCGATGCGGCTGGTGACGTTCATCCCGTCCGGGCCCGTGGCCGCCACCCCCGGCGGGCGCGGCACCACGCGGGTGCGCTCCTCCGGGTCCACGGCCGGGCCGCCGTCCGCCGCCCCCTCGGCGAGCGGGTACGGCTCCGCGTCCAGTTGCTCCTCGGTCAGCGCGGCCCGCGCGGCCCGCGCCAGCGACAGCATCCCGGCGGCGTCGGCCGGCCGGGCGCCCGGGTCGCGGGCCGCCGCACGCGCCACCAGCCCGTCCAGCGCGGCCGGCAGCCCCGCGACCGCCAGCGACGGCGCCGGGACATCCTCGTTCACATGGGCGTACAGCACGCGCGCGGGGGAGTCCCCGGTGTGCGGCTTGACGCCGGTCAGCATCTCGTACAGCAGGATCCCGCACGCGTACACGTCGGTGCGGGCGTCGACCGTGCCGCCCTCGATCTGCTCGGGCGCCAGGTAGGACACCGTGCCCAGCAGCGTCCCGGTGGTGGCCGAGGTCTGGCCGTCCACCCCCCGCACCAGGCCGAAGTCGGCCACCTTCACCCGGCCGTCGTCGCCGATCAGCACGTTCTCCGGCTTGATGTCGCGGTGCACCAGCCCGGCGCGGTGCGCGGCGGCGAGCCCGGCCAGCACCGGCTCCAGGATGTCCAGCACCGCGCGCGGGCGCAGCGCGCCGCCGTCGCGCAGCACGTCCCGCAGCGTGCAGCCACCGACGTACTCCATGGCGAGGTAGACATAGGCGCCGTCGGTGCCCTGGTCCAGGACCCCCACGATGTTCGGGTGGTCCAGCCGGGCCACGGACTTGGCCTCCCGGATGAACCGCTCGACGAACGCGCGGTCCCCCGCCAGCGAGGGATGCATCACCTTCAGGGCGAGCACCCGGTCCAGCCGGGTGTCCAGCGCCCGGTAGACCGTCGCCATGCCGCCCACGGCGATCCGCTCATCAACGCGGTAACGACCGTCGAGAACATGCCCGATCAGCGGGTCCTGAAGGGTGGTATCCACGGCTGATGAGTCTACGAGGCGGCCGGGGAGGTCCCGCCGCTCACCACCGTCCCGGTGCAGGACTGGAGCCGAACAGTGACGGAAACGGTCACGATCCGGTCGACAGCTCCAGCTCCCGGCGGATCTCGATCTCGATGTCGATGCCCATCACTTCGTAGCCCGTCTCGACCTCGTCGCCCAGGACGTCCGGGTCGCTTGCCTCGCCCGCGTTCGTCCAGTGGACGAGGGATGCCTCCCGGGCGGCGATCAGCTCGCCGATCAGGCCGTCGATCTCCGCGGGCCACTCGTCGGCCGCCAGCGCCGCCGCCTCGCCGCTGACCGAGTCCGCCATCCGCCCGGCCCACTCCTGGCGCGCGGCCAGGTCCTCCTCCTCCAGCGGCTCGCCCCAGATCGTCATCTCCAGGGGCGTGGTGACCTCCAGATAGCGGAGCTGGTCCTCGTTCATCGAGCTCGCGTCCCCGCGCAGCGACGTGGTCAGGTCCGAGCCGCCGACCTGGCCGAAGAAGCACAGGATCTCGCGGTCGCCCAGGTCCCAGGTCTCGGCGCTGGGGTAGTAGTAGAAGAGCTGGACGTCCAGCGGCAGCGTCCAGGTGTCCAGGACGTATCCCTGGACCAGGGCGTCGCACTCCTGGTTGGCGACGGTGAACATCTCGTCCTCGCCCGGGAAGCCGTCGTACCCCTCGACCTGCGCGATGCCGAACGCCTCCGCCTCGTGCGGCTCGTCGCACGGCAGGCCGGTGACGGTCATCTCCTCGCCGCCCTCGTCGAACGAGTCCAGCCCCGTGCCGGAGTCGAAGCAGTCGCCGACCTCGATGTCGAAGACGCTGAGGGACGTGCCGCCCTCCGCCCCGGGCTCCTCGGTCGGCTCCTCGGTCGGCTCCTCCTCCAACTCCCCCGGGGGCGGCGCCGCCTGGGTGGTCCGGCCGCCGCTGTGGTCGTCCCACATGCTCGCCGGAACGATGACGGACAGCGCCACGATCTGCGCCGCCGCGACCGTCACGGCGGCCACGGCCAGCCCCTTGCCGCGCTCGGCGCGGACGTCCATCCGGGCCAGCGCCAGGATGCCCAGCACCAGGCCCAGCGGGAAGAGGAACAACGCCGCGACGAACGAGCCGACCGCCATGCTGCTGAACGGCCGGGCCGGCCACGGCGGTTGGCCATGGGGCGCGGGCGCGCCGGGCGGCGGGAAGCCGTACTGCGGCGGTGGCGGGGGGAAGCCATACCCGGGCTGCTGCTGCGGCTGCTGCTGCGACGCGTGCGGGGGCGGCGGTGGCACGGTCGGGCCCTGGGGGACCGCCCAGGGGGCGCGGCCGTCCGGCGGCTGCGGTGTGGTCACGGTTCCCCCCAAGGGTATGAAGCGGTGTCCTGCGTCGATCCCCCGGACAACAGCGTGGATCGTATATCAGTGCGAGAACGCCGGCCGTTCCGGATCGAACGCCGCCAGCCCCGCCATGGGGGAGGACGCCTCCGCGAAGTGCCGGCGCGGAATCCGCCCCGCGAGATGCGCGAGCCGCCCCGCCGCCACAGCATGCCGCATCGCGCGCGCCATCAGCACCGGGCGCCGGGCGCGGGTCACCGCCGAGGCCAGCATCACGCCCGCGCACCCCAGCTCCATCGCCAGCGCCGCGTCGGACGCCGTGCCCGCGCCCGCGTCCAGGATCACCGGCACCCCGGCCCGTTCGGTGATGAGCTGGAAGTTGTGCGGGTTGCGGATGCCGAGCCCCGAGCCGATGGGCGAGCCCAGCGGCATGATCGCCGCGCAGCCCGCCTCCTCCAGCCGCCGCGCCAGCACCGGGTCGTCGTTCGTGTACGGCAGCACCCTGAAACCGTCGTCGACCAGCGTCTCCGCCGCGTCCAGCGTGGCCACCGGGTCGGGCAGCAACGTCCGCTCGTCCGCGATCACTTCGAGCTTCACCAGGTCGGTGCCCAGCGCCTCCCGCGCCAGCCGAGCGGTCAGCACAGCCTCGCCCGCGGTGTAGCAGCCGGCCGTGTTCGGCAGCGGCCGGATGCCCAGGTCGTTCAGCACCGACAGCACCGAGCCCCGCACCCCGGGGTCGAGGCGGCGCATCGCCACCGTCGTCAGCTCGGTGCCCGAGGCGGCCAGCGCGTCGTGCAGCACCTGAAGGCTGGGCGCGCCGCCGGTGCCCATGATCAGGCGCGAGGTCAGGCGCAGGCCGCCCAGCAGCAGCGGGCCGTCCGCCGCGGCGGTCTCCCCGGTCTCCTTGGTCTTCTTGGACTCGTCGGTCCCCTCGGTCATGCGGTCAGCCTCCCTGAACGGCGGTCAGCACCTCGACGCGGTCGCCCTCGGCCAGCGTGGTGCCCGGCCACTGGCCACGCGGGATCACGGTCTCGTTCACGGCGGCGGCGATCCCGGACCGGGCCGTGGTGAGGCCCGCCACCAGCGCCTGCAGCGTGGTGCCGGGCGGGAACTCGCGCCGCTCCCCGTTGACCCAGACGGTCACGCGATCACCCCCGGCACGCCGCCGAAGGCCCGTTGGGCGCTGAACGGCCGTGCGTAGTCCGGCAGTTCGCCGGTGGCCAGCGCCTCGGCCAGGGCGTCGCCGGTGACCGGGGCGAGCAGGATCCCGTTCCGGTGGTGGCCGGTGGCCAGGTGCAGCCCGGGCAGCGCGCTGGGGCCGAGCAGCGGGGCGTTGTCCGGGGTGGCCGGCCGCAGCCCGGCCCGCGTCTCCACCAGCGGCAGCTCGGTCAGCCCGGGCACCAGCTCATGGGCGTCCCGCAGCAGTTCGTACACGCCGCCCGCCGTCACCGTGGTGTCCCAGCCGCGCTCCTCGGAGGTCGCGCCGATCACCAGCTCGCCGCTGACGCGCGGCACCAGATAGACATGGCCGCCGCGCACCACCGCCCGCACCGTGCGGGAGAGGAACGGCGCGGGCCCGGCCGGCATGCGCAGCCGCAGCACCTGCCCCTTCACCGGCCGCACCGGCACCGCCACCTCCGGCGGCAGCCCCGCGAGCCCCGCGCTGCGGCTGCCGCCGGCCAGCACGGTCGCGCCGGCCGCCAGCGCCGTTCCGCTGTCGAGCAGCACGCCGGTGGCGCGCCCGCCGGAGACGGTCAACTCCCGGGCCCAGGCGCGGTGGAAGGCCACCCCGGCCCGTTCGCACGCGGTCAGCAGCGCCGCCGTCAGCAGCCGGGGGTCCGCCTGGTGGTCGCCGTCCACGCGCAGCCCGCCGCGCACCCCGGGCGCCAGCATGGGCTCCAGCTTCCGGCACTCCCGCCCGGTCAGCCACTGGGTGTCCAGCCCGCAGCGCTGCTGGAGCAGATGCAGCTCCCGCAGCTCCGCACGGTCGTCGGCGTCCAGCGCGACGGCCAGCGTGCCGCAGGCGCGGTAGCCGATGCCGGCCCCGGCCGCCTCGGCCAGCTCGGCCGCGAAGTCCGGATAACGGGCCGCCGAGGCCAGGTTGAGGTCGAGCAGCGCCTCCTCGCCGTGGTGCAGCTCGGTCACGGCGGCCAGCATCCCGGCCGCCACCTGCGCCGCGCCGCCGCCCGGCCGGGGATCGACGACGGCCGTGCGCAGTCCGCGCCCGGCCGCCCGCCAGGCGGTCACCAGCCCGATGACGCCGCCCCCGACGACCACCGCGTCGAACGAGGTCCGTGTCTCTTCCATGTCGCGCGCAGTCACGCGCCTCCTCCCTTCGCCGGCATGACCCGGATCAGGTGCATACGGTCGGAGGCCGGACAGCCTCCCTCTCAGCCCGGTGCGCCGGGCTCCCGCGGGTGCCTTACCGCCGGCCAGCCTAGTACGGGCCGGCCGGGGCGGCGGAGGCGGCTCCGGGGCCGTCCGGCCCTTGCGCCCTCGTAGGCTGGACGCCGTGACTGAGCAGCGCGTCGTGATCGTGGGGGCCGGACTGGCGGGCGCGGGGACCGCCGCCCGCTTGAGGGAGCAGGGGTTCGACGGCAAGATCGCGCTCGTCGGCGCGGAGCCGCACCGGCCCTACGACCGGCCGCCGCTCTCCAAGGACCTGCTGCTGGGCAAGGCCGAATCCGCCGACCTGGACTTCGACTTCGCGGCCCTCGGCGTCGACCTGCTGCTGGGCCGCGCCGCCACCGGCGTGCTGACCGGCGAGCGGGTCCTGAACACCGACGCCGGGCCGCTGCCCTACGACCACCTGGTGCTGGCCACCGGCGCCGAGCCCGTCACCCTGCCCGGCACCGGCGCGCTGCCCGGCGTCCACGTGCTGCGCACGCTGGCCGACGCCCGCCGCTTGAAGCCGGTGCTGGACGCGCGCGGCAGCGTCGTCGCGGTCGGCGCCGGCTGGATCGGCGCCGAGGTGGCCACCGCCGCCCGGCTGGCCGGCTGCCGGGTCACCGTCGTCGAGGCCGCCCACCAGCCGCTGGCCGGGGTGCTGCCCGCCGAGGTCGGGGCCCCGATGCGGCGCTGGTACGCGGACGCGGGCGCCGAGTTGCGCACCGGGCATCCGGTGACGGCCGTCCGCGACGGCGAGGTGGAGCTGGCGGACGGCACGGTGCTGGGCGCCGACGCCGTGCTGGTCGGCATCGGCTCGCGGCCGGCCACCGGCTGGCTGCGGGACTCCGGCATCCCGCTGGAGCCGGACGGCTCGGTCCGCGCCGACGCGGGCCTGCGCACCGGCGTGCCCGGCGTGTACGCGGTCGGGGACTGCGCGTCGTTCCCCTCGGCCCGGTACGGCAGGCGGCTGCTCGTGCACCACTGGGACAACGCGCTGACCGGGCCGAGCACCGTCGCCGCCGGGATCCTGGGCGGCACGGCGGCGCACGACCCGGTGCCGTACTTCTGGTCCGAGCAGTTCGGGCGTTATGTGCAGTACGCCGGGTATCACGAGCCGGCGGACGCGCTCGTCCGGCGCGGCGACCCGGCCGGGGGCGACGCCGCCTGGAGCGTGTGCTGGCTCCGCGAGGGCGTGCTGCGGGCGCTGCTCACGGTGGACCGGCCGCGCGATCTGGCCCAGGGCCGCCGGCTGATCGAACGGGCCACCCCCCTCGACCCGGAGCGCGTCGCCGACCCGTCCGTACCACTGAAGGCCGCCGCCCGCTGACGGCTGTCGGTGGGAGATGGCACGCTGGAGACGTGACCGAGATTGATGCGAACACCGACGCTCTCGTCCCCGCCTGGCTCACCCTCCCTGATGTCGCCGAAGAGCTCGGCGTGGAGGTGACCCGCGTCCGCCAGTTGGTCAAGGAGGGCCAGCTCATCGCCGTGCGGAGGGGAGAGGGTCGCGTCCTCCAGGTGCCCGCCGCGTTCGTCGGCGACGGAAAGATCGTCCGGGGCCTCGCCGGGACCCTGACCCTGCTCCGGGACGACGGCTTCACCGACGAGGAGATGCTGGAGTGGCTGTTCACGCCCGACGACAGCCTCCCGGGCACGCCCGCACAGGCCCTGCGGGAGAATCGGGGCACGGAGGTGAAGCGCCGCGCCCAGGCGCTCGCCGTGTGATCTGAACGCAGAACGCAAGGGGTACGCATGCGGCTCGCCGACGCCCGGCTCTATCTGTGCACCGACGCGAGGAGGCGGGAGGGCGATCTGCCGGCGTTCCTCGACGCCGTGCTGGCCGGCGGCGTCGACATCGTGCAGTTGCGCGACAAGGAGTTGGAGGCGGCCGAGGAGCTCCGGTACCTGGAGGTCCTCGCGGACGCGTGCCGCAGGCACGGCAAGCTCCTCGCCGTCAACGACCGCGCCGATGTCGCCCACGCCGCCCGGCCGGACGTGCTGCACCTCGGGCAGGGCGACCTGCCCGTCGCCGCCGCCCGGGCCATCCTGGGCGACGGCGTGCTCATCGGGCGGTCCACCCACGCCGAGGCGGAGGTGGACGCGGCCCTGGCCGACCCGAGTGTGGACTACTTCTGCACCGGCCCCTGCTGGCCCACCCCCACCAAGCCCGGCCGGCCCGCGCCCGGCCTGCCCCTGGTCCGGTACGCCGCGTCGGTGGCCGGGGAGCGCCCCTGGTTCGCCATCGGCGGAATCGACGAGGGGAACCTGGACCAGGTGCTGGCCGCCGGCGCCCGCCGTGTCGTCGTCGTCCGGGCCCTGACCCGCGCCGATGACCCGGGAGCCGCCGCGGCGGCCCTGGCCCGCCGGCTGCGGGCGTCCGGAGACCGGACAACGGGGTGATCTGTTTGTATGGCCTGGGTAACCTTCGGTCATGGCCCTTGGGATTGCCAGCACGATGACCGGGCGGGCGCGGACAGTTCGCGACCTGCTCGCCGCCGGTGAGCGCTCGTTCTCGTTCGAGTTCAGCCCGCCGAAGACCGAGCAGGGTGAACGCACCATGTGGAGCGCCATCCGCCGCGTCGAGGCGGTCGCGCCCACGTTCGTCTCGGTGACGTACGGTGCGGGCGGCTCCTCGCGGGAGCGCACCGTGCGCGCCACCGAGCGGATCGCCACCGAGACCACCCTGACCCCCGTCGCCCACCTCACCGCGGTGAACCACTCGGTCGCCGAGCTGCGGAACATCGTGGGGCAGTACGCCGGCGCCGGCATCCGGAACATGCTGGCCCTGCGCGGCGACCCGCCGGGCGATCCGATGGGGGAGTGGACCCGGCACCCGGAGGGTGTCAGTTACGCGGCCGAACTGGTCAGTCTCATCAAGGAGTCGGGCGACTTCTGCGTGGGCGTGGCCGCGTTCCCCGAGATGCACCCACGGTCCACGGACTGGGACACCGACATCCGCCACTTCGTCAACAAGTGCCGCGCCGGAGCGGACTTCGCGATCACGCAGATGTTCTTCTACCCGGAGGACTATCTCCGGCTGCGCGACCGCGTGGCGGCGGCCGGCTGCGAGACGCCGATCATTCCGGAGATCATGCCGATCACGAACGTGCGGCAGATCGAGCGGTTCACGCAGCTCAGCAACGCGGCGTTCCCGCCCGAGCTGGAAAGCCGCATCCTCGCGGTCAAAGACGACCCGATGGCTGTACGCTCGGTCGGGATCGAATTCGCCACGGAGCTGTGCGCGAGGCTGATGGATGAGGACATCCCCGGGCTGCACTTCATCACGCTGAACACATCGGCACACTCCACGGCGACGCTGGACGTCTACAAGAATCTCGGTCTGCATCAGCGGACTTGAGAATCCCTGCGGAGAGGGGCGTACATGGGCTGGGCGGTCCTCTACATCGCGTTCGGCGTCGTGGCCCTATGGCTGCTCGGTGAGGTCCTGCTCCAGTACAAGGCACGGTTGCGCTGGCGACTCGTCGCCTTCTGCGGCTTCCTGTGCGTCGTCGTCGGCGTGCTGCTGCCCTCCGTGTTCGTCATCGCGCTGGGCACGGCCGCGTTCGCCACGGGGCAGACGTTCGTCACGCTGTCCTTCCGCCGCGGCTTCTCCACCGGCTGGGCGCTCGGCGGCAAGCCGGGCACCAGCAAGCGGCGCCGCGAGGTCGGTTCGGGCGGCGCGGTGCAGCCCATGCCGCCGCTGCCGGAGGAGGCGCCCCAGGCCGAGGGCCCCGGCACCGAGGAGTTCGCCGGCTACCAGGACGGCGCGGGGTACGGCGAGGAGATATACGCGGAGGCGCCGCCGCAGCCCGTCGCCGCCCCCGACTACCCGGAGCAGTACGGGCAGGACGAGCAGTACGCACAGGGCGAGCAGCCGTACCAGCAGGAGACGTACCAGGACCCGTACGCCGCCGCGCCGGAGCCGGGCGAGGGCTACCCCGGCTACCCGGCGGAGGCGTACCCCGCCGAGACGCCCGCCTGGGGCACTCCCGGGACCGACTGGGGCACTCACGCCTTGCCGGCCGAGCCCCAGCCCGACCACCAGACGTACGCGGCCGACTACGCGGGCGGGCACGGCGGTTACGCCGACGAGCAGGCCACCGCGGCCTGGGGGACCGCCGGTTCGGCCGACGCGTACTACCAGGAGACGCCGCCCGGCGGGCTCTGGGTCCCGCAGCAGCGCGAGTCCCCCGTGCCCGACCCCGGCTACGGCCCGCCCGGCCCGGACGAGTTCGCCCAGCCGGCCCCGCAGTACGACGCCTACGACTCCTCGGGCCAGGGCTACTACTTCACGGACGACCAGCGTTATTGAGGGCCGGTGCCGTCACGCGACCCAGCGCGGTCCCCGGGCGGCGGACGAGCGCGGGAGGCCGTCGGCGAGCGCGGCGGCCATGCGCTGCACGGCCTCGCGCAGGGCGTCTGGCGGCAGCGTGTAGGGAACGCGCAGGCGCTGTTCGAAGACGCCCGGGTCGGTGGCGAAACGCGCCCCGGCCTCGATCCGCACCCCGTAGTCCAGCGCCCGCTCGGCCGGCGCCGAGGCGATGGGCTCGCCCAGGTCGGCCCAGAGCGACAGGCCGCCGGGCGGTGACCGCCAGGTCCACGACGGGAAGTGCTCGGCCAGGGCGGCGCCCAGCGCGGCGCGCTGCTCGCGCAGCCGGTCGAGGCGCCCCGGCGCCACCTCCCCGCCCTCCGCCAGCAGGTCGAGCGCCAGCAACTGGTCCACCACCGAGCCGCCCATGTCGGTGGCGACGCGCTGGGCGGCGAGTTCGGTCACGAGCCGCGCGGGGGCGCGCAGCCAGCCCATGCGCAGGCCGCCCCAGTGGGTCTTGCTCATCGAGCCGAGAGTGACGACCTGGCCGGGCGCGGCGTGCGAGGCGAACGGCGGCGGGGCGGGGACGTCGAGGGCGAGATCGGCCAGGGTTTCGTCGACGACCAGCCAGGTGCCGGAGCGCTGCGCGGCGCACAGGATACGAACGCGGTCCGGCACGGGCATGAGGCAGCCGGTCGGGTTGTGGAAGTCGGGGATCAGATAGGCCAGTTGGGGCACCGACTGGCGCAGGGTGGCCTCGATGATCCCGATGTCCCAGCCGGTGTCGGTCACCGGGACCGACACGGTGCGCAGCCGGGCGCGGCGCATGGCCTCCAGGGCGTTCGGATAGGTCGGGTTCTCGACCATGACCCGGTCGCCGGGCCCGGCCAGGAGTCCGAGGACCAGCGTGAGCGCGTGCTGGGCGCCGGAGGTCACCAGGATCTGCTCGGGAACGGTGGCCAGGCCGCGCCGGGTGAAACGCTCGGCGATCGCGGCCCGCAGGTCCGGCAGGCCAAAGGGGTGGTAGCCGGGGGTGCGCGCGTCGCTGGGCGTCAACCCGTGGAGCGTCCTGTACGAGGGGCTGGCGCTGCGCACGTCCCTGAGCTTCGGCGTGATCAGCGCGGTCGTCGGCGTGTCGGTGCTGCTGCTGTGGATCCCGCTGCGGCAGCGGCCGACGTTCGGCACCGCCGCGAACATCGTGGTCCTCGCCTTCGCGTCGGACCTCGGCCTGGCGCTGATCCCCCAGAACCTCGGCCTCCCGGCCCGGCTTGGCCTGCTGGCCGGGGGCGTGCTCCTCAACGGGCTGTCCGTCGCCGTCTATGTCGGCGCGCGCCACGGCCCCGGTCCCCGGGACGGGCTGATGACCGGCGCGGCGGCCAGAACCGGGCGTTCCCTCCGGTTCGTCCGCACGGTGATCGAGCTGACCGTGCTCGCCGGGGGCTGGCTCCTGGGCGGCGGGGTGGGGGCCGGCACGGTGCTGTACGCGTTGGCACTCGGCCCGGTCACCCAGTTCTTCCTGCCCCGGTTTGCCTACCGGAGCGCCGCCGAACGCGCCGCCGGGCCGAGAGCTAGTAGGAGCCGCGCCAGTCGGGCCCCTCGTTGATCAGGCCCGCGGCGAGCGTGCCCGACATGCCGGCGTGGGCCAGGCCGCCGCCGGGGTGGGCCAGGGCGCCTACCCGGTAGGCGCCGGGCAGCCGGCCGGTGTTGGCCGCCGCCAGGAACGCGCCGCCCAGGCCCGCCAGCGCCGGGCCCGGGATCACGCCGCCGGGCACGCCCGTGGCTCCTTCGATGTCCAGGGGCGTCCGCGCCTCGCGCCACAACACCCGTTCACCGAGGCCCAGTCCGGCCGCGTCGGCGGCGGCCAGCAGCCGGTCGGCGCCGTCCGCCGCGGCGTCCGGCGCCGCCCAGTCCACCGTGCCCTGCCCCTGCGCCGGCACAAGCGCCGACAGCACCGCCGTCTCATGCGCGCCGTCCGGGCACAGCGCGGGATCGCCCGGGCGCAGCACGGACACCGTCAGCCCGTCGGCGTGCACCAGGGTGCGGTGCGGGGTGCCGTCCGGGCGCGCCCCGCGCAGCGCCAGCAGGAGCGAGAAACGGCTGGATCCGGACGGTGGTTGGCCCATTCCGGCGGCGCCCCACACGACCGTGTCGGCCAGATACCGGGTGCCATCGGCCAGCTCCACGCCCGCCGCGCGGCCGTCGCGCGCCAGCACGCGCGCCGCGCTCGCGCCGAAGACGAACTCCACGCCCCGGTCCAGGCAGCGCTTGTACACGGCGTCGGCCAGCGCCCGCATGCCGCCCGCCGGGTACCAGGTGCCGAAGGTCTGCTCGGCGTAGGCCAGGATCGCGGCGCTCGCCGGCGCGCGCACCGGATCCAGGCCGTAGTCCTGGACGACCCCCGTCAGCAGCGCGGCCAGCCGGGGATCCCGCAGCTCCTCGGCGGCCAGCTCCGCCAGCGTGGCCGGGGCCCGCCGGCGCAGCAGCCCCTGACGGCGCGCGGGGAACGGCTCCAACGCGGCCAGTTCACCGCGCTGTTCGGGACCGGTCAGCGGCTCCTCCAGCAGCGGGCGGCGGGTGGCCTCCCAGACCTGGCGCGCCCGCCCGAGGAGCGCCGCCCAGCGGTCGCCCGCGCCGGCGCCCAGCGCGGTGTCGAGCGCCTGCCGGGCGCCGCCGAGCGCGGCGGGCAGCAGCACGGCGGTGCCGTCGGCGAAGCGGTGCTCGACGGCCGGGTCGACCCGGGTCAGGTCCACGGCCTCGGCCAGCTCCCGGCGGCCGGTCTTGATGTACAGGTCCCGCCAGACGGCGGGGAAGTGCAGCAGCCCGGGGCCGGTGTCGAAGACGAAGCCGTCGCGTTCCCAGCGGCCCACGGCGCCGCCGTACGTGTCGCCGCGCTCCACCACCGTCACCCGGTGGCGCGCCCTGGCCAGCCGGGCGGCGGCCCCCATGGCGCCCATTCCGGCGCCGACCACCACGATCCGAGCCATGGGCCAGCACCTTACCCGGCGCGCCCGGCGGGCCGTTCCTGAGTACCGGCTGAGTACCTATCTGAGTACAAGCGCGCATGGGGAGCGGCCCCGCCAGCCGGAAGGCTGGGGACCGGCCGGGCGCCCGGCCCGTTCCGCCGACACGGGGTGGCGGAGCGGGCGGCCCCGGCTGATCAGGGTCTGTCTGGAGTTCCCGGTCGGATCAGCCCGCGGCGTCAGACGCGGTGCTCCCCCAGGCCCTTGGGGGCCTGGGAGGTGCCCCCAGCAAGGCGGAGTATCGCAACTCGTACTTGGCCGTACTCGCGCGATGCGACTGGGGGCACCTCCCGGACGAAGTCTGGGGGAGCAGCGAGGTGCCGTGACTGGCGTCGCGGGCCCGGGCGGGGACTCCAGACAGGCCCTAGGGGGAGTCTCGCCGGGGGCGGGCCGTGGTCGACGGACCGCGGACCTCAGTCCCCGGCGAGCCGGCCGCGCAGCAGGTCCGACAGCGCCGCGTGCATCTCCTCCGACGGCCGGCCTGCGTGGAACGTCTGCCAGTCCAGCGCCCCGATCATGACCATCCCGACGAGGGCGCCCGCGGTGAGCTGGATGTCCAGTGAATCGCTGAACTCGCCCGATTTCACGCCCTCCTGGAGGATGTCCTCCACCACCCCCGTGACCTGGCGGCGCAGATCGACCAGCGTCGGGTGCCAGGCGCGGCTGGTGCGCCACTGCTCGGCCACCAGGAGCCGCGTGAAGTCGGCGTGGGCGGTGATGAAGGCCAGGCCGGCGCCGGCCATGGCGTCCAGCGCGTCCAGCGAGCCGCCGCCCCGCTCGAACGCCCCCCGCGCGGCCCGCCGCAGCGACACGGTCAGCGGCGCCACGCCGTCGCGCAGCATCGCCTCGAAGAAGTCCGTCTTGCTGCCGAAGTTGTAGTAGACCGTCCCTTTCGCCACGCCCGCCCGTTCGGCGATCTGTTCCACGGTGGTGGAGGAGTAGCCCTGTTCCGCGATGAGAGTGACCGCGGCCGCGTAGAGCCGGCGGCGGGTCGCGCTGCGACGGGTGCTCGCGCTTGTCATGGGGCGATTCTCTACCTCCCCCGGAAGGCCGTGCGCCAGGGATTGTCAGTGCCATGGGTCACCATGTGCACAGATGCGCATACGGCGCAGAACGATCGCAGAGCTGGACCGCTGAATGACGTGAATGACGACTGACTGGAGGCTCGTCATGACCGGAATCCCGACCGATGTGCACCCGGTGCCCCGCCGGGCGCCCGCGCCCCCGGCCGCCCTCGATCTGCTGGCCCAGGCCGAGCGCGGCCTCGACGAGGCGGCGGCGCTCGCCGACCCGGGCGAATCCTATGTCGCCGCGCATCTCGCGGCACTGCGCGCGGCGGCGGCCGTGCTGGCCGTCCGGGGACGGCCGGAGACCTCGGCCCGCGCCCGGCGGCGGATCCGCAGCGTGTGGGAGGTGCTGCCCGAGATAGCGCCCGAGCTGGCGGAGTGGAGCGTGCTGTTCGCCGCCAGCGCCGACCGGCGCGCCCGGATAGAGGCCGGTATCCGAGGGGTGGCCGGCCGCGGGGACGCGGACGACCTGCGCCGCGCCGCGGGCTTCTTCCTGCGGCTGGTGGAGGAGATGCTGCTGCGCCAGCCGGTGTTGCGGGCGGACCGCGATCTGGGCGGGCCAGGCGCGAAGTAGGGTGGTGGCGCCCCTTATCACCGCACCGAGGAGCGCGCGCCATGCCGTCAGAGTCGAGGGTCCGTCCCCCGGGAGGGCCGTTGCCCGGACCGCATGCCGCGCTGCGCGCCGGAGTGGTGTGGAGCGTGCTGCGCGAGGCGCTGCGGCGGCGTGCCGAGGCCGCCGGGCGCCAGTCGCTGGACGTGCTCGACACCGGTGGCGGCAGCGGGAGTTTCGCCGTTCCCGTGGCCGGTCTCGGCCACCGCGTCACGGTCGTGGACCCGAGCCCGGACGCCCTCTTCGCGCTGGAGCGCCGCGCGGCCGAGGAGGCGGTCGGGGACCGGGTGACGGGCGTGCAGGGCGACACCTCCGACCTGCTGGAGGTGGCCGGCCGCGACCGGTACGACCTGGTGCTGTGCCACGGCGTGCTGGAGCACGTGGACGATCCGGCCGCCGCCCTGGCGGCCGTGACCGGCGCGCTGCGCCGCGCCGGCGGCACGCTGAGCCTGCTCGCCGCGGGCGCGGGCGGCGCCGTGCTGTCCCGCGCGCTGGCGGGACGTTTCACCGAGGCCAGACGGGTACTCGGGGATCCCGCGGGGCGCTGGGGCGCGGCCGACCCCGTGCCGCACCGGTTCACCGTGGCCGGGCTGCGCGACTTGGTGGCCGGCGCCGGACTGGTCCCCGGCGAGGTGCACGGCATCCGGATCTTCGCCGATCTGGTGCCGGGATCGCTGGTGGACACGGAGCCGGACGCCCTCCAGGCGCTGACCCGGCTGGAAGCGGAAGCCGCCGGTCAGCCCGCGTTCCAGGCGATCGCGGGCCAGTTGCACCTGCTGGCTGAGCTCCCAGGCGACCTGTAGTCCCGTTCCTCGTATCATCGGGAAGAGCCCCCCGCATGAACCGCGGTCGGCGCGGGAAGGTCTTTTCCATCCCGCGGGCCCGGGAAGGCGGGTGTGGTGGGCGAAATTGGCGTACAGGGGTGGGTTTCACAGGGAGACATCCCTGCCTATCCTTGAAGAGTCGGATCGGGTCGCCACCGCGACCGACGAGTAGGAGGACTCCGTGCCGCTCTCGGACCACGAGCAGCGCATGCTCGAACAAATGGAGCGAGCGCTGTACGCCGAAGACCCCAAATTCGCGACAGCGCTCGAGGGTAACGAGCTGCGCACGTACACGCGCAAGCGGGTCTATCAGGCCATTGCCGGATTCCTGGTCGGTATCGGCCTCCTCATGGGAGGCATGGTCGCGCAGTTCATCGCGCTCAGTGTGGTGGGATTCCTGGTCATGCTCGGGTGCGCCGTCGTCGCCGTGACGGGCTGGCGCAAGTCGCCGCCGCCCGGCGAGGGACAGGCCCGGGCGGGCGGCGGCCGCCCGGCGCGCGGCCAGCGCCAGCGGCAGCGGCAGCGCCGCTCGATGATGACGCGGATCGAGGAGCGCTGGCAGCGGCGCCGCGACGAGCGCGACGACTGAGCGGCCGCCCGACAGCAGCGGACGTCGAAGGGGCCGCCCGGGGATCTCCCCGGGCGGCCCCTTCGCTTGCCTTCCGCTTGCCTCGCGATGCTCCGCGCTCCGCGCCCGCCGGTCAGGCCCGGCGCCAGGGGCGGCGGGCCAGCGCCCTGGCCACGCCGGCCCGCGCCCGCGCCCGGGCGGCCAGCCGCCGCTCGGAGAGCCCGTGCATCACCCGGATGGCGGAACGCGGCAGCAGCAGCGCCCGCAGCCGCTCCCAGCGCCCGGCACCCGCCCGCAGCCCGGCGGCGGCGGCGCGCACGTCGTGCACGAGCCGGCGGTCGGGCGGCGTCCCGTGCGGCGCGTACAGCTCCGTCTCCACCGCCGTGGCCACCCGGAGCACCGCCGCGGCCGGCTCCTCGGGCAGCTCCGCGACCCGCACCACGCGGTGCGCGAGCTGCCGCGGCGTCTCCCAGGGCTGGGGCGCGATCCCGTGGTCCCAGGCGGTGTCGTTCAGTTCCCGCCAGGCGGCCAGCGGCCCGGCGTCCGGCGCCAGCCGCCGCGCCCGGACCCGCGTTCGCCACAGCATCGGCGCGGCCAGCGCGAGCACCGCCAGCAGCCCGCCACCGGTCCAGATCAGCGGCCAGACCGGCAGCCCCGCCTCGTCGTCGTCGCTCTCCGGCGTCCGCGGCTGGTTCCCGCAGGTGCCGTCCGCCGCCGGGTCGCAGCGGTCGGGCGCGGACGAGCTCGCCGACGGCTCCGGCCGGGACGGGCTGGCCTCCTCGGACGGCTCGCCGGGCCGGTCCTGGTCCGGCTGCGCGGGCGTCTCCTCGTGCGAGTACTCCGGCACGCTGCCCTGGCCCGGGGTCGGCTCGAACCGGACCCAGCCCACGCCCTCGAAGTACAACTCCGGCCAGGCGTGCGCGTTGTGGGTGCCCACCTCGTAGGAGCCGCTCGCCTGCCGGGAGCCCGGCGTGAAACCGACGGCGACCTGGGCGGGGATGTCCAGCGTGCGGGCCATCGTTGCCATGGTGAAGGCGAAGTGGACGCAGAATCCTTCCTTCTGGTTCAGGAAGTTGACGATGGCGTCGATGCCGCTGCCCGACGTCACGGCCGTCTCGTAACGGAAGCCGCCCTCCTGCGTGAACCAGTCCTGGAGCGCCACCGCCCGCTCGTAGTCGTTGGTGGCGTCCGCGGTGACCTCGAGCGCCGTCGAGAGGACCTGGGACGGCAGGTTGCCCGGGACGCGCGTGTAGTACTCCTGGAGCTCCGCCGGCGGATCCGGCGCCCCGGCGAGCTGATCGGTGGTCGGCGCCACCAGCAGGTGCTCGACCTCGTAGGTGCGCCCCCGGGAGGTCAGCTCCGGATCGTCCGACACCAGCGTCCCCGAGCCCCGGTCGAACAGCCAGTCGTCCCCGGTCGTCTCGATCGACCGCGCGGGATACGGGACCGGCAGCGAGGACTGGGCGTAGTTGTCCTCCGCGGTGATCGTCGTGGTCACCGTGGTCGTCGGCACCCCCGCGGTCAGCCCGGGAACGGGCCAGGGCGCCTCGGGCACCCGGTCCTCGTACCAGCCCGACGAACGCCACTCCTCGCCCGTGAACTCGTCCAGCGCGACCAGCCGGAGATACATCTCCGAGGGCGCCGGGCTGTTCGTTTCATAGGTGAGGACCGTCTCGTTCGCCGGCCGGGTGAGCTGGTCCTGGAGCGCGACCACCGGGTTCACCGCGTTGATCCGCCCCGGCCCGCCCCGCCCCGAGCCGCCGTTCTCCTCCAGGTCGAGCAGCCCCTCGCCCAGCGACGGCAGCAGCGCGGGCGCCAGCACCGCGACGCCCAGCGTCACCGCCCCGATCCGGCGGCCCGCCCGCGCCCGGGGCCCGCCCGCCAACGCCCCGTCGTTCGCCGTGAGTTGCCTTCCGCGCCCGGGCCCGGCCAGGAAACGGCCCCACTTCCCGACCCGGTCCCGGCCCTCCGCCAGCAGCAGCACCAGATAACCGGCCGCCGCGCACAGGAAGTACGGCCAGCCGGAGTCCTCCTGCGCGACCCCCGCCGCCACCGAGTACAGCGCCAGCAGCGGCAGCCCGGCCGACGCGGCGCTGCGCAGCGGAACGGCGAGCATGTCGACCAGCAGCCCGATGATCAGCACCCCGCCGAACACCATCAGCCGGATGCCGTCGGTCGCCGGGGCCGGCGCCACATAGTGGCTGATGTCCTCGGCGCCGGTCGTCAGCAGCCGCCCGAACTGGTCGAACGCCGCCGGTCCCGGCAGCAGTCCGCCCGTCGCGTACTCCGGCACGCACACCAGCGTGAGCAGCAGCAGCGAGACCACCGCCTGTGCCGCGGCCGTGATCGCGCCCGCCACCCCGCGCCAGCGCAGCAGCATGCCGACGCCGGTCTGCGCGGCGAGCAGGATCGCCGCCTGGACCAGCCAGTCCGATCCGTCGATCAGCGGCAGCAGCGCGCCGGCCGCGGCCAGCGTGGCCAGCCACGCGGCGCAGGCGATCCGTATCCTGCCGTCCATCCCGCCGTTCATCCGCCCGTCCACCTCATCCGGCCGTCCACCTCATCCGGCCGTTCAGTACGGCCCTCTGCCCGAACCCGCGAGCTCCAGCGCGGCCTGCTGCCACAGCCGCGCCAGCGGCACGCCGGGGTAGTGCGCCAGCGCGGTCCACCCCGCCTGCTGGAGGCGGTGCAGCCGGTCGGCCTCGAAGGCCGGGTCGAGCTGCCCGGCCGCCACGAAGGCCACCGCCCCGGTGGCCCGCTGCCGCATCGGGCCGAGCTCCGCGAGCTGCGCCGAGCCCACGGTGCCCAGGAACGCGATCAGCAGCCCGCTGTCCACGCCGCGCAGCGCCGCCCGGGCCTTCTCCATGCCGTTGTCCGGGGAGTGGTCGATCACCGCGAGCGCGTCCATGATCAGCCCGGTGACCTCCCCGGCGTCGCGCGCCTCGGTGTCCGGCCCGGGCAGCAGCGTCCCGGTGTCGGTCACCAGCCGCACGTCGTACCCCTGCGTCATCATGTGCGCGACCGCGGACGCCGCGCCGGACACCGCCCGTTCGAACGGGGACTCCGGGCCCGCGCCCATGAATCCGCCGCGCCGGGTGTCCAGCAGCACGGTGCAGCGGGCCCGCAGCGGCTGCTCCTCGCGGCGCACCATCAGGGAGCCGCGGTGCGCGGTGGAACGCCAGTGGACGCGGCGCAGATCGTCGCCGTGCCGGTAGTCGCGCGGAATGATGTCGTCGTCGCCCGCGACCGCGATCGTGCGCCGCGTGCCCTCGCCGTGCCCGGTGCTGTCACCGCCCAGCCGGACCGGCGGCAGCGCGTCGATCCGGGGCAGCACGGTCATCAGGTCGTAGGCGTTGAACGACCTGCTGAGCTCCACCATGCCGAACGGGTCGGCCAGCCGGAGCTGGAGCGGGCCCAGCGGATACCGGCCGCGCGCGTCGGACCGGACCCGGTAGGTGACCTCCCGCCGGCCGCCCGGCTCGATGCGGTCCAGCACGAACCGCGGCCGGGGGCCCAGCACATAGGGCACCCGGTCCTGGAGCAGCAGCAGCCCGCTGGGGATCCGCGCGACGTTCTCCACGCGCAGATGCACCCGTGCCTCGCTGCCCGCCGCGACCCGCGCCGGCGTCAGCCGCCGGGCCGCCGCCACCCGGCTGCGCGTGCGGTGCAGCACCAGCACGCACAGCACCGGCAGCGCGGCCAGCAGAACGCCCACCCGCAGCAGGTCGGGCTGGCCCAGCGCGTAGGCGCACACGGCGGCGGCGCCGCCCGCGGCCAGGAACGACCGGCCGCGGGTGGTCAGCCCGCCGAACGCGGCCCGCAGCGGACCCCGGTCGTCCTCGCCACCCGTGACGGGATGCGACCCCGCCATCTACATGCTCCGCATACGCTGCGCCGCGTACGGGTCGGGCACCGACGTGCGGCGCAGGATGTCGACGACGAACTGCTCGGTGGTGTGCCGGTTGAGCTGCGCCTGCGCGCTGGGCAGCAGCCGGTGGGCGAGCACCGGCACGGCCAGTTGCTGGATGTCGTCGGGCAGCGCGAAGCCGCGCCCGGCCAGCGCCGCCGCCGCCTTCGCCGCCCGCACCAGATGCAGCGTGGCGCGCGGCGAGGCGCCCAGCCGCAGCTCCGGATGCGCCCGCGTCGCCGCGACGAGCTCCACGGCGTAACGCCGCACGGCGTCCGACACGTGGACCTCGCGCACGGCCTCGATGAGCTTCAGGATGTCGTGCGCGTGAGCCGCGGGCTGCAACGAGTCCAGCGGCGAGAACCCGCCGTGCGACTCCAGCATCCGCAGCTCCGCCTCGGGGTTGGGATAGCCGACCGAGACCCGCGCCATAAAACGGTCCCGCTGCGCCTCGGGCAGCGGGTAGGTGCCCTCCATCTCCACCGGGTTCTGAGTGGCGATCACCATGAACGGGGACGGCAGCTCGTAGGTGCGGCCGTCCGCCGTCACCTGGCGCTCCTCCATGGACTCCAGCAGCGCGGACTGCGTCTTGGGCGAGGCGCGGTTGATCTCGTCGCCGATGACGATCTGCGCGAACACCGCGCCCGGCTTGAACTCGAACTCCTTGCGCTGCTGGTCGTAGACGCTGACACCGGTGATGTCCGACGGCAGCAGATCCGGCGTGAACTGGATCCGCTGCACCGAACAGTCGATCGACTTCGCCAGCGCCTTGGCCAGCATCGTCTTGCCCACTCCGGGAACGTCCTCGAGCAGCAGATGACCGCCGGCGAGCAGCACGGTCAGCGAGAGCCGCACGACCTCCGGCTTGCCCTCGATCACGCTCTCCACGGCGCGGCGTACCTGCTCCGCCGTGGCGCTCAGATCGGTGAGCTTGGTGTGCTCCTCATAGGTCGTCACCGGCCCTCCTCGGCCCCTCTTCCCATGCCCGGCCCGATGCGCGGCCGGGCTGCACCGATTACCCGGACACCGAATCCGACCCGGACGGTTGCCCCCTGCGAGCATTCTTCACACAGGGGGCCGCACGTCACGGGGCCGGGGTGTCCTCGGGGTCGACCTCGGTGAGCAGACCGGTCGTCACATCGAACACAAAGCCGCGTACGTCTTCAGTGTGCGGGAGAAAAGGCGAGGTGCGCACACGGGCCATGGACTGGCGGACGTCCTGGTCCAGGTCCTTGAACGATTCGATGGCCCAGTTCGGCTTCTGGCCGACCTCGAGCTCCAGTTCATGACGGAAGTCCTCGGTCATCCCGAGGAGCCCGCAGCCGGTGTGGTGGATGAGCACGACGGCGTTGGTGCCCAATTTCCGCTGACTGATGGTCAGGGAACGTATGACGTCGTCGGTGACAACGCCCCCGGCGTTTCGTATGGTGTGGCAGTCGCCGAGCGCGAGGCCGAGCGCGGCGTGCAGGTCGAGGCGTGCGTCCATACAGGCGACAATGGCCACCTTGCGAACAGGGCGGGCATCCATACCGGGATCGGTGAATCCGGCCGCATATCGCTTATTGGCGGCGACTAGCTGGTCTGTGACCGTATCCGTCATATCTGTGACGGTAGTACGAACGCCCTGCGCCCGTCTCGCTGGGATGAGTGATGCGGGTCACAGGCGGGGGCGCTTGGGGGCGTTAGCCCGAAACGCGGCGCCCGGAGAACCTCAGTGATTGACCGCGGAAACAGGTGGGCTAGTGTGACGCGCACTGGGAGGCGTGCACCAGGCCGCCGTCTTTCGCCCGTCACCTGTCTCACCTCCCCCCGGAAGGCACATGACGACCAGCAACGACCGGCCGCCGGAAGCCCGGCACCGACCCGTGATGCTCCAGCGCTGCCTGGACCTCCTGGGCCCGGCGCTGCACGGCTCGGGCGCGGTGGCCGTCGACTGCACGCTGGGCCTGGGCGGGCACAGCGAGGCGCTGCTGACGGCGTTTCCTTCGGTGCGGTTGATCGCGCTGGACCGCGACCCGCAGGCGCTGAAGCTCGCCGGCGAGCGGCTGACCCGCTTCGGTGACCGGGCCACGCTGGTCCACGCCGTCTACGACGAACTCCCCGCCGTGCTCGACCGTCTCGGGGTGTCCCGGGTCGCCGGCGTCCTGTTCGACCTCGGCGTCTCCTCCATGCAGCTCGACGAGGCCGACCGCGGCTTCGCCTATGCCCAGGACGCCCCGCTCGACATGCGGATGGACCAGTCCACCGGGCCCAGCGCCGCCGACGTCCTCAACACCTACCCGCCCGGCGAGCTGGTCCGGGTGCTGCGCACCTACGGCGAGGAACGTTTCGCCCGCCGCATCGTGGACGCCGTCGTCACCGAACGCGCCCGCCGCCCCCTCACCTCCAGCGCCCGGCTGGTCGAGCTCATCCGCGACGCTCTGCCCCAGGCCGCCAAGCGCACCGGCGGGAACCCGGCCAAGCGCACGTTCCAGGCGCTGCGCATCGAGGTCAACGGCGAACTGGCCGTGCTCGAACGCGCCCTGCCCGCCGCGGTGGCCGCGCTCGCCGTCGGCGGCCGGATCGTGGTGCTCTCCTACCACTCGCTGGAGGACCGGCTCACCAAACGGGTGCTGGCCGAGGGCGCCGGCAGCACCGCGCCGCCCGGCCTGCCCGTCATCCCCGAGCAGTACCAGCCCCGGCTCCGGCTGCTCACCCGCGGCGCCGAGCAGGCCACGCCCGAGGAGATCGCCGAGAACCGGCGCGCCGCCCCCGTCCGGCTGCGCGCCGCCGAACGCGTGCGGGAGGACGTCCGGTGATCCGACGAGTCCGCCGTTCCCGAGGGCCGTTCACCCAGGTGCGGCTGGCGCGGCTGGCCGCGCTGGTGCCCGCCCGCTCGTCCACCGCCGCCCGCACCCCGTTCGTGCTGCTGCTGGTGGTGCTGCTGGGCGCCGGCATGCTCGGCCTGCTCTTCCTCAACGCCTCGCTGAATCAGGGCTCGTTCGAGCTGAGTGAACTGCGCTCCGAGACGCGCGAGTTGACCGACGAACAGCAGGAGCTCCAGGCCGAGGTGGACGCCTACGCGGCCCCCGACGCGCTGGCCGAGCGCGCCCGCGAGCTGGGGCTGGTCCCGGGCGGCCCGCCCGCGTTCATCTCCCCGGACGGCTCCGTCCTCGGCGACACCGAGCCGGCCCCCGAGCCCACCCAGGAGACCCGGGAGCCGGAGGGCGGCGACGACGCCGAGGCGCCCCGCGATCCCATCGCGCCCCAACTGGGCGAGGGCTCGTCCGGCCCGCCGCGCGCCGGGGACACGCCCCCCGCGCCCTCCGGCACGCCCACCGAACCGTCCGGCACCGCGCACGAGCCGGAACGCGGCGACCAGCACGGTCAGCACGGGCAGAGCGAACGCGGTGGCACCGGCCCCGCGACCCCGCCCGCCACCCCGCTGCGCCCGCCGCCCGCCACCGGCCCCGCCCGGCCGGTCCCCGCCCCGCCGTCCGTCCCGGGGGAGGCCTCGTGAGCGACAACCGGCCCCCCCGCGCCCGCCAGCCGGAGGGCGCCCCGCTGCGCCTGGGCAACCCCCGCCCGCGGCTGCGCCTGATCGGCTTCGGCCTCACCCTGGTGATGGTCGCGTTCTCCGTCCGGCTGCTCCAGGTGCAGGCCGTCGGCGCCTCCTCCTACGCCGAACAGGCCGCCCTCAACCGGCTCGTCGAGGTCACGCTCCCCGCCGAGCGCGGCGACATCACCGACCGCAACGGCGCCGCCCTGGCCACCACCGTGGACGCCTACGACATCACCGCCGACCCGCTCCTGTTCACCGAGGAGCAGACCGGCATCCCCGACGCCCCCGAGCGGGCCGCCGCCCTGCTCGCCCCGCTCCTGGAGCGCGACGAGGACGAGCTGGTCGCCCTGCTCTCCGAGCCGGGCTCCCGCTACGAGGTGCTGGCCCGCCAGCGGACCCCGCAGGTCTGGCGGCAGATCCAGGACCTCCGCAGCAACCTCGGCGAGCAGGCCGCCAAGGGCACCGGCCACCAGGTGCTCGCCGGTGTGCTGGCCCAGGAGAACCCCAAGCGCGTCTACCCCAACGAGGAGCTGGCCGCCGCCATCCTCGGCTTCGTCAACAGCGAGGGCCAGGGCGGCGGCGGGCTGGAGGCCCAGCTCGACGCCCAGCTCTCCGGCGAGGACGGCTCCATCACCTACGCCCAGTCCGGTGGCCGGCGCGTGCCCACCGTCGGCGAGTCGGAGCAGCCCGCGGTGCCCGGCCTGGACACCGAGCTGACCCTCGACCGCGACATCCAGTGGGCCGCCCAGAACGCCATCTCCGCCCAGGTCGAGGAGTCCGGCGCGGACGACGGCACCGTGGTGGTCCAGGACACCGTCACCGGCGAGCTGCTCGCGCTGGCCAGCGCCCCCGGCTACAACCCCAACGACATGGCCTCCGCCGACGCGGCCGACCTGGGCAGCCCGGCCCTGGAGGACGCCTACGAGCTGGGCTCCACCAGCAAGGTCATCACCATGGCCGCCGTGCTGGAGGAGCAGGCCGCCACGCCCTCCACCCACGTGACCGTGCCGAACCGGCTGCCCCGGGCGGACCGCAGCTTCGCCGACCACGAGGAGCACGAGACGCTCTACCTCACCCTCGCCGGTGTCCTCGCCGCGTCCAGCAACATCGGCACCATCCTGGCCGCCGAGGAGCTGGGCGACACCCAGGAGGAGGCGAACGAGGTCCTCCACTCCTATCTGGAGGCCTTCGGCTTCGGAAAGCCGACCGGGCTCGGCTTCCCCGGCGAGACCCCCGGCATCCTGGCCGGCTCCGAGGACTGGAACGCCTCCCAGCAGTACACGATCCCCTTCGGCCAGGGCCTGTCGGTCAACGCGGTGCAGGCCGCCTCGGTCTACTCGACCATCGCCAACGGCGGCGAACGCGTCGCGCCCAGCCTGGTGCGCGGCACCATCGGGCCCGACGGCCAGTACGAGCCGGCCCCCGCGCCCGCGCGCGAACGCGTCGTGAGCGAGGACACCGCCGAGCAGTTGACCCAGATGCTGGAGACCGTCGTCGCCAGCCCCGAGGGCACCGGGGCCGCGGCCCGGATCCCCGGCTACCGCGTTGCGGGCAAGACCGGAACCGCCAACCGCGTGGACCCCGACACGGGCGTCTACGACGGCTACACCTCCTCGTTCGCGGGCTTCGCCCCCGCCGACAACCCGCGCGTCACCGTGTACTGCGTCGTGCAGAACCCCACCGAGGGCCCCTACACCGGCAGCGAGGTCTGCGGGCCCGTGTTCAACGAGGTCATGCAGTTCTCCCTGGCCGCGCTCCAGGTCCCGCCGACCGGCGAGGAGTTCGCCGGCCTCCCGGTCACCTTCGAGCCCGACGCCTGACGCCGACGCCCCACGCCAGACGATCCCGACGCCCGACGAAAGCGGAGCCACAGCACGTGAGAACCATCACCGACGGGTCAACCTCGTTTCGCTCCACCCCCGCCGCGACCGGTACGCTCACCGCCGTGCCCCACGCTGATCAGTCCCGTCCGGCGCCCCGCCCCCGGCACGTGCGGCCCGTGCCCCTCGCGGAGCTGGCCGGGCCACTGGGGGCCGCCGTCCCCGAGGGGGCCCGCCCGGTCACCGGGATCACCCACGACTCCCGCGCCGTCCGCCCCGGCGACATCTACGCCGCGCTGCCCGGCGCCCGCTTCCACGGCGCGGACTTCGCCACCCAGGCCGCCGGACTCGGCGCCGTCGCCGTGCTCACCGACCCGGCCGGCGCCGAGCGCGCCGCCGCCACCGGGCTGCCCGTTCTCACCGTCCCGGACCCGCGCGGCCGGATGGGCGCCGTCGCCGCCGCCGTCTACGGCGAGCCCGGCCGCGACCTGCTCCAGATCGGCGTCACAGGCACCGCCGGCAAGACCACCACGGCCTACCTCGTCGAGGGCGGCCTGCGCGCCGCGCGGAGCGCCGCGGAGACCGGCCTGATCGGCACGGTCGAGACCCGCATCGCCGGGGAGCGCATCAAGTCGGAGCGCACCACCCCCGAAGCCACCGAACTCCAGGCCCTGTTCGCCGTCATGCGGGAACGCGGCGTCCGCGCCGTCGCCATGGAGGTCTCCAGCCACGCGCTCGCCCTGGGCCGGGTCGACGGCTGCGTCTTCGACGTCGCCGTCTTCACCAACCTCAGCCCCGAGCACCTGGACTTCCACCCTGACATGGAGGACTACTACGGGACGAAGGCGCAGCTCTTCACCCCGGCCCGGTCCCGCGCCGGCGTGGTCAACATCGACGACGAGTACGGCCGCCGGCTGGCCGCCGAGGCCACCGTCCCGGTCACCACCTACTCCGCCGAGGGCCACCCCGACGCCGACTGGCGCGCCGTGGACGCCGAAATCGGCCCGCTGGGCTCCACGTTCACCGCCGAGGGCCCGGACGGCGTCCGGGTGCGCGCCGCGGCCCCGCTGCCCGGCACGTTCAACGTCGCCAACGCGCTGGCCGCCCTCGTCGCCCTCACCACCGCCGGCGTCGACCCGGCCACCGCCGCGGACGGCATCGCCGCCGTGCCCGGCGTGCCCGGCCGCCTGGAACGCGTCGACATCGGCCAGCCCTACCTCGCCATCGTGGACTACGCCCACAAGCCCGACGCCGTCGAGTCCGTCCTCTACGCGCTGCGCAAGGTCACCGAGGGCCGGCTGCACGCGGTGCTCGGCTGCGGCGGCGACCGCGACCCGCACAAGCGGCCCAGGATGGGCGCCGCCGTCGCCCGGCTGGCCGACACCGCCGTGCTCACCTCGGACAACCCCCGCTCCGAGGACCCGCTGGCCATCCTGGCCGCCATGCTCGGCGGCGCCGCCGAGGTCCCCGCCCACGAGCGCGGCACCGTGCTCGTGGAGGAGGACCGGGCCGCCGCCATCGCCGCCGCCGTGGCCCGCGCCGAGCCCGGCGACACCGTCCTGGTGGCCGGCAAGGGACACGAGCAGGGCCAGGACATCGCCGGAGTCATCCGGCCCTTCGACGACCGTGACGAGCTGCGCGCGGCCATCGAGCGCGGCCCGCACGCCCCCGGTGCGCCCCCCACCGCCCCACGCACCACTTCCCCCACCGCCCTACCCGATCAAGCCCCCGACGCCAGGCGAGGCCCGTTGCAGTGATCCCCCTATCCGTTGCTGAGCTCATCACTGTCGTGCGGGGAGAGCCGCACGACATACCGGAGTCGCCACCCCGCATCACCGGGCCCGTGGTCATCGACTCCAGGCTGGCGGAGCCCGGCTCCCTCTTCGCCGCGCTGCCCGGCGAACGCGTCGACGGGCACGACTTCGCCGCCGCGGCCGCCGCGGGCGGCGCCGCCGTCACCCTCGCCACGCGTCCCGTCGGCGTGCCCGCGGTCGTCGTCGAGGACGTGACCGCAGCGCTCGGCGCGCTCGCCCGGCACACCGTGCGCAAGCTCGGCGCCACCGTCGTCGCGCTCACCGGCTCGGCCGGCAAAACCAGCACCAAGGACCTCATCGCCCAGCTCCTGGAGCGCACCGCGCCCACCGTGTGGCCGGCCGGCTCGTTCAACAACGAGATCGGCCTGCCGCTCACCGCGCTGCGCGCCGAGGAGTCCACCCGCTATCTGGTGCTCGAAATGGGCGCACGCGGCATCGGCCACATCCGCTACCTCACCTCGCTGACGCCCCCGCGCATCGGCGTCGTGCTCAACGTCGGCACCGCGCACATCGGCGAGTTCGGCGGGCGGGAGGCCATCGCCACCGCCAAGGGCGAGCTGGTCGAGGCACTGCCGGCGGCCGACGACGGCGGCGTGGCCGTGCTCAACGCCGACGACCCGCTGGTGCGCGGCATGGCCGAACGCACCCGGGCCCGGGTGCTGTTCTTCGGCGAGTCCGAGGACGCCCCGATCCGCGGAGACCGGGTGCGTCTGACACCGGACGGCCGACCGGCGTTCCGGCTGAGTACCCCCACCGGGTGCGCTGACGTGACCATGCGGTTGTACGGTGAGCACCACGTGTCGAACGCGCTTGCCGCGGCGGCTGTTGCGCATGAGGTAGGCATGTCCGCGGAGGCGATCGCCGAAACACTCTCCACCGCGGGCGCGCTCTCGAAGTGGCGCATGGAAGTCACCGAGCGAGCGGACGGCGTGACCATCGTCAACGACGCCTACAACGCCAACCCCGACTCCATGCGGGCCGCGCTGCGCGCGCTCGCCGCCATGGGCAAAGCCACCAAGGCGAAGGGGGGCCGCACGTGGGCGGTGCTCGGCCAGATGGCCGAGCTCGGTGACGAGGCGTTCGCCGAGCACGACGCGGTCGGACGGCTGGCCGTCCGGCTCAACGTCAGCAGGCTCGTGTCCGTCGGCGGCCGGGAGGCCGCCTGGCTGGACATGGGCGCCAAGAACGAGGGTTCGTGGGGTGAGGAGTCGGTGCACGTGTCCGACGCTCGGGCAGCGGTGCGGCTGCTGCGCGGTGAGCTGCGACCGGGAGATGTCGTGCTCGTCAAGGCGTCCAGGTCGGTGGGCCTGGAGAAGATCGCCATCGAGCTGACGGGGGACGCCGGTGGCGTCGATGGCGAGGTCGCCCCCCGATGATGAGGGAAATCCTCTTCTCCGGTGCGATCGGACTCTTCCTGACCCTGATCGGCACCCCGTTGCTGATCAAGCTCCTGGCGCGCAAGGGTTACGGACAGTACATCCGGGACGACGGTCCCCGGGACCACCACAGCAAGCGCGGCACGCCCACCATGGGCGGCATCGCGTTCATCCTGGCCACGCTGGTGGCCTACGCGGCCACCAAGGTCCTCACCGGCCAGCAGCCGACCATCTCCGGACTGCTGGTGCTGTTCCTGATGGCCGGCATGGGCCTGGTCGGCTTCCTGGACGACTACATCAAGATCGTGCGGCGCCGCAGCCTGGGCCTGCGGGCGGGCGCCAAGATGCTCGGCCAGTTCCTGGTGGGCGTGACGTTCGCGATCCTCTCGCTGAACTTCGCCGACGCCCGCGAGCTCACCCCGGCCTCCACCCACCTGTCGTTCACCCAGGACTTCAGTTGGTCCATCGGCCCGGTGCTGTTCGTGCTGTGGGCGCTGTTCATGATCCTGGCGATGTCCAACGGCGTGAACCTCACCGACGGTCTGGACGGCCTGGCCACCGGCGCCTCGGTGATGGTCTTCGGCGCCTATGTCTTCATCGGCGTCTGGCAGTACGGCCAGACCTGTTCGGAGTTCGCCACCGCCAGCGCCTCCTGCTACGAGGTGCGCGACCCGCTGGACGGCGCGGTCGTCGCCGCGGCCCTGATGGGCGCCCTGTTCGGCTTCCTGTGGTGGAACACCTCGCCCGCCAAGATCTTCATGGGCGACACCGGCTCGCTCGCCCTGGGCGGCGCGCTGGCCGGCCTGGCGATCGTCTCCCGCACCGAGCTGCTGATGGCCGTCCTCGGCGGGCTGTTCGTCCTCATCACCATGTCGGTGGTCATCCAGGTCGGCTCGTTCCGGCTCACCGGCCGCCGCGTGTTCAAAATGGCGCCGCTCCAGCACCACTTCGAGCTGAAGGGCTGGAGCGAGGTCCTGGTCGTGGTGCGCTTCTGGATCATTCAGGGCATGTGCGTCATCGTCGGCATCGGCATCTTCTACGGCACCTGGGCGGCGGACTGGTGAACGAGTTCTCGGGGCGGCGCGTCACCGTCGCGGGCCTGGGCGTCAGCGGCGTCAGCACCGCGCGCGCCCTCGCCGGGCTCGGCGCCCTGGTGACCGTCGTGGACGGCGCCGACGGCGAACGGCAGCGGCGCACCGCAGGCGAACTGGCCGGCGACGGCGTCGAGGTGCGGCTCGGCGACGGCGCGACACTGCCGCCGGGCACCGAACTGGTCGTCACCTCGCCCGGCTGGCGGCCGGACAGCGCGCTGTTCGCCGCCGCCGGGGCGGCCGGCGTCGAGGTCATCGGGGACGTCGAGGTCGCCTGGCGGCTGCGCGGCCCCGGCGGCCCGCCCTGGCTCGCCGTCACCGGCACCAACGGCAAGACCACCACCGTGCGCATGCTCGCCGCCATCCTGTCGGCGGCGGGCCTGCGCACCGCCGCCGTCGGCAACATCGGCACCCCGATCATCGACACGGTGCTCGCCGAACCGCCGCACGACGTCCTGGCCGTCGAGCTGTCCAGCTACCAGCTCCACTGGGCGCCCTCGCTCCGGCCGTTCGCGGGGGCCGTGCTGAACCTGGCCCCCGACCACCTGGACTGGCACGGCTCGATGGAGTCCTACGCCGCCGCCAAGGGCCGCGTCTACGAGGGCAACACGGCCGCCTGCGTCTACAACGCGGCCGACCCGGCCACCGAGACGCTGGTCCGGAAGGCCGACGTGGTCGAGGGCTGCCGCGCCATCGGCTTCACCCTCGGCGCCCCCGCGCCGTCCCAACTCGGCGTCGTGGACGGCATCCTGGTCGACCGGGCCTTCGTCCCCGACCGGCAGCGGCAGGCGCAGGAGCTGGCCGAGGTCGGGGACATCGACCCGCCCGCCCCGCACAACGTCGCCAACGCCCTGGCCGCCGCCGCCCTGGCCCGCGCCTACGGCGTGGAGCCCCGGGCCGTCCGCGACGGCCTGCGGGCCTTCCGGCCCGACGCCCACCGCATCCAGCACGTCGCCGAGGTGGCGGGGGTGCATTACGTGGACGACTCCAAGGCCACCAACACCCACGCCGCCGAGGCGTCCCTGGCCGCCTACGAGCCGGTGGTGTGGATCGCCGGCGGGCTGGCCAAGGGCGCCACGTTCGACGACCTGGTGCGCGGCGCGGCCCCCCGGCTGCGCGGCGTGGTCCTCCTCGGCGCCGACCGCCGGCTCATCGCCGAGGCGCTGGCGCGACACGCCCCGGATGTGCCGGTCGTCGACCTCGCCCGGACGGACACTGGGGCGATGGCGGCCGCGGTCACCGAGGCGGCCCGGCTGGCGCATCCCGGAGACACCGTGCTGATGGCACCGGCGTGCGCCTCGATGGATATGTTCACCAACTACAACGAGCGCGGCGACGCCTTCGCCGCCGCCGTCCGCGACCTGGCCGGGGGCCGGGCCGGACACGAGCAGTAGCCCGCGGGCCGCCGGCGCGGGCCGAAGGAGGGGCCACGATGACGGCTGATCACCGCGCGCCGCTGCCCGCCTCATCGGGTGCCGTCCAGCGCGGCGCCCAGCGCGAACGGCCGCCGCGCCCGCGTGCGCCGCGCGCCCGCCCCGCACCCCGCGCGCCGCGCCGGGTGCCGCGCGGCGGCCCGCGCGCGCCCCGGTTCATCACGCGCCTGCGCCGGGCGTGGGACCGGCCGCTCACGGCCTACTACGTGATCATGGGCACCGGCCTGCTCATCACCCTGCTCGGCCTCGTCATGGTCTTCTCCGCCTCCCAGATCCAGGCGCTGCGCCACGACCTGCCCGCCGCGTTCTACTTCCGCAAGCAGATGCTCGCCGCCGTGCTGGGCACCGTGCTGCTGCTGGTCGCCTCGCGCGTGTCCGTCCGGCTGCTGCGCGCCCTGACCTACCCGTTCCTCGCCTGCACCGTGGTCCTGCTGGTCCTGGTCCAGGTCCCCGGCATCGGGGTCCAGGTCAACGGCAGCACCAACTGGATCGCCGTCGGAGGATCGTTCCAGCTCCAGCCCAGCGAGTTCGCCAAGCTGGCGCTGGTGCTGTGGGGCGCCGACCTGCTGGCCAGGAAGGGCGACAAGCGGCTGCTGACCCAGTGGCGGCACCTGCTGATCCCGCTGATCCCCGGCGCGCTGCTGGTGTGCGGGCTGGTCATGGTGGGCGGCGACATGGGCACCGTGATGATCCTGATGGCGATCCTGTTCGGCCTGCTCTGGCTGGTCGGCGCCCCCACCCGGCTGTTCGTCGGCGCGCTGGGCGTCGCCGCCGCGCTGGGCGCGCTGTTCATCGCCACCGCGCCGCACCGGATGGACCGGCTGACCTGCGTGGGCGCCACCGAGCTGGGCGAGGAGGGCGGCTGCTGGCAGGCGGTGCACGGGATCTACGCCCTCGCCTCGGGCGGCTGGTTCGGCTCGGGACTCGGGGCAAGTGTGGAAAAATGGGGTGAACTCCCGGAGCCCCACACCGACTTCATCTTCGCCATCACCGGCGAGGAGCTGGGCCTGGCGGGGACGCTGTCGGTCCTCGGTCTCTTCGCGGCTCTAGGCTATGCGGGTATCCGCGTGGCCGGACGCACGGAGGATGCCTTCGTCAGGTATGCCGCGGGAGGGGTGACGGCCTGGCTCATGGTCCAGACCGTGATCAACATCGGTGCGGTGCTGGGCCTGCTGCCCATCGCCGGAGTGCCCCTGCCGCTGTTCTCCTACGGGGGATCTGCCCTGCTGCCCACCATGTTCGCCGTCGGACTGCTGATCGCCTTCGCGCGCAGCGACCCGGCGGCCAGGGCGGCGATGGCGACGCGGAGACCAGGGCTCAAGTGGAAGACGATGAGACGGCGCGGGAAGACGGGGCCGTCCGGAGAGCGGTGAAATTCGGTGCATGTTGTCCTCGCCGGCGGGGGGACCGCCGGCCACATCGAGCCCGCGCTCGCCCTCGCGGACGCCTTGCGCAGGCAGGATCCGACCGTGGGCATCACAGCCCTCGGCACGGAACGTGGCCTGGAGACCCGCCTGGTGCCCGAACGCGGTTACGAGCTCGGGCTGATCCCCGCGGTGCCGCTGCCGCGCAAGCCGACCCCGGAGCTGATGACGGTGCCCGGCCGGCTGCGCGGCACGATCAAGGCGGCCGAGGAGATCATCGAGCGCACCAAGGCCGACTGCGTGGTCGGCTTCGGCGGCTATGTGGCGCTGCCCGGCTATCTGGCCGCCAAGCGCCAGCGGGTGCCGATCGTGGTGCACGAGGCCAACGCCCGCCCCGGGCTCGCCAATCGGATCGGGGCCCGTTACACGAAGTTCGTCGCCGTCTCCACGCCGGAGAGCAAGCTGCGGCACGCCCGTTATCTGGGCATCCCGCTGCGCCGCTCGATCGCGACCCTGGACCGCGCGGCCGTCCGGCACGAGGCCCGCGCCTTCTTCGGGCTGGACGCCAACCTGCCGACGCTGCTCGTCTCCGGCGGCTCGCAGGGGGCCCGGCGGCTGAACGAGGTCATCGCCGCCGCGGTGCCCTATCTCCAGCGTTCCGGGATCCAGGTGCTGCACGCGGTCGGGCCGAAGAACGAGCTGCCCGTGGTCGACACCATGCCCGGTATGCCGCCTTATATCCCGCTATCGTATGTGGACCGCATGGACCTCGCGTATGCCGCGGCCGACATGATGCTCTGCCGCGCCGGCGCGATGACCGTCGCCGAACTGTCCGCCGTCGGGCTGCCGGCCGCCTACGTCCCGCTGCCCATCGGCAACGGCGAACAGCGGCTGAACGCCCAGCCGGTGGTCAAGGCCGGCGGCGGGCTGCTGATCGACGACGCCGAGCTGACGCCGGAGTGGGTCAGGGGAACCGTGCTGCCGGTGCTGACCGACCCCGGCCGGCTGCTGGCCATGTCCCGCGCCGCCGCCGAGTTCGGCCGCCGGGACGCCGACGAGCTGCTGGTCGGCATGGTGTACGAAGCGATCGCCGCGCGCCGGGCCTAGCGCGGCAAAGGGAGTTGACGAGAGCGTGGCCGGAGCGACGACCGCCGAGCGCGGCGGGGACCGCCGTCAGTCGGACTCCGGCCCGCGCCCGCCCGCCGGCCGGCCGCGCCGCTGGTTCCGCCGCCCGCGGCTGCTGATCGCGCTGCTCGTGCCGGCCGTGCTGCTCGGCGGCTTCGGCGCCTGGGCGGCGTACGGCTCGGACTGGCTGCGCATCGAAAGAGTCTCGGTGCACTGGAGCGGCGGGCCGCGGAATCTGACGGAGGAACAGATTCTGGAGGCCGCCGGCGTTTCCGTCGGCGAGCCGATGGCCTCCCTGGACAAGGGGGCGATCGCCGGGCGGCTGCTGGACGAGCTGCCCCGGCTCGCGTCGGTGGAAGTGGTCCGCGGCTGGCCGCACGGCGTCTCGCTGAAGGTGACCGAACGCAGCGCCGTGGTGCTCATGCCGAACGGCGACGGTTATACGGAGGTGGACGCCGGCGGGGTGCCGTTCGCCGAGACCGGGGAGGCGAGGCGGGGGGTACCGTTGCTCGAACTGGAACTGGAAGAGAGTGCGAGTCTGCGCCGATTCGGCGAGGACCGCATTCGCGAGGCGGCGGTCTCCGTGGTCACGTCCCTGCCCGGGGAGCTGCGCCGGGACACCCGGGTCGTGCGCGCCACCTCCTACGACTCCGTCACCCTGGAGTTGTCGGGGGACCGGGTGGTGCGCTGGGGGAGCGCGGAGGACTCGGCGGCGAAGGCCGAGGCGCTGACAGCGGTGATGAACGCGGCTGACGGCGCGCGGTACTTCGACGTCACCGTGCCCAGCGCCCCGGCGGCGTCCGGGGGTTGACGCGCCGGAACATCGGTGCGGGTCAGTACCCAGGTTGGCGGGGACGGAGCGCGATCACATAGGGTGAAAAGAAAAACAGGAGGTTCGGCGTGTTCGTTGAACGCGTACCACTTGTCGACTTAGTGTCCGTTCCGAGGAATCCAGGGAACGACAAGCACAGGTAACCCTAAACTTGAGCGATAGGGTTCGGGGCGGCTTATCCAACCGTCCCATCGGCATCAGTCGGCGCACTGCGGCACTCGCGGAGCGGCGACACGTAAATCGAGGCGAGAGGCCTTCGACGTGGCAGCACCGCAGAACTACCTCGCAGTCATCAAGGTCGTCGGTATCGGCGGCGGTGGCGTCAACGCCATCAACCGGATGATCGAGGTCGGTCTCAAGGGCGTCGAGTTCATCGCGATCAACACCGATGCGCAGGCGCTGCTGATGAGCGACGCCGACGTCAAGCTCGATGTCGGCCGTGAGCTCACCCGAGGGCTGGGCGCGGGCGCCAACCCCGAGGTGGGTCGCAAGGCTGCCGAAGACCACCGCGAGGAGATCGAGGAGGTCCTCAAGGGGGCCGACATGGTCTTCGTCACCGCGGGCGAGGGCGGCGGCACCGGCACCGGCGGCGCACCGGTCGTGGCGAACATCGCACGCTCCCTGGGCGCGTTGACCATCGGCGTGGTCACCCGTCCGTTCACCTTCGAGGGCCGCCGCCGGGCCAACCAGGCGGAGGACGGCATCGCCCAGCTCCGCGACGAGGTCGACACCCTCATCGTCATTCCCAACGACCGGCTGCTGTCCATCTCGGACCGCCAGGTCAGCGTGCTGGACGCGTTCAAGTCGGCCGACCAGGTGCTGCTGTCCGGTGTCCAGGGCATCACCGACCTCATCACCACCCCGGGCCTCATCAACCTCGACTTCGCCGACGTCAAGTCCGTGATGTCGGAGGCAGGTTCGGCCCTGATGGGCATCGGCTCCGCGCGCGGCGACGACCGCGCGGTGGCCGCCGCCGAGATGGCCATCTCCTCGCCGCTGCTGGAGGCGTCCATCGACGGCGCCCGCGGCGTTCTGCTGTCGATCTCCGGCGGCTCCGACCTCGGCCTCTTCGAGATCAACGAGGCCGCCCAGCTCGTCAGCGAGGCAGCCCACCCCGAGGCGAACATCATCTTCGGCGCCGTCATCGACGACGCCCTCGGCGACGAGGTACGGGTCACCGTGATCGCCGCCGGCTTCGACGGTGGCCAGCCGCCGTCCCGCAGCCGCGACAAGGCGCTCGGCGGGTACGGCGTGAAGGAGGAGACCTCCTCCCTCGCCCAGGACCGCGTGCCCGAGCCGGAGCCCGAGCGGCCGGCGTTCAGCGGCCTGGGCGCCCTGCCGTCCCGGGACACCGGCGCGCTGGCCGACCGCGACACGGCGGGCGTGCCCGAGCCGTCGGCCGACTCGGTCCGCGAGCCGGTCAAGGGCCCGCAGGTGCCCTCGGCCCGGCCGTACGACGGCGGCCAGGTCGAAGAGCTCGATGTGCCCGACTTCTTGAAGTGATAGAGCGGCAGACGACACGGAGCGGCGCCCGCTTCGCCTTCACCGACCGGTGGGGCGGAGTGAGCGCCGCTCCGTACGACACCCTCAACCTCGGCGGCGCCGTCGGGGACGACGCCGGGGCCGTGCTGGCCAATCGGGAGACGACCGCCAAGACGCTGGGCCTCGACCCGGCCGGGGTGCGCTGGATGAATCAGGTCCACGGCAACGAGGTCGTCGTGGCCGACGGCCCCTGGCCGGACGGCTCGCCGCCGGAGGCGGACGGCATTGTCACCGCGCGCCGGGGGCTCGCGCTCGCGGTCCTCACCGCCGACTGCACTCCGGTGCTGCTGGCCGACCCCGTCGCGGGAATCGCCGGCGCTGCGCACGCGGGACGGCCCGGGCTGCTGGCGGGAGTCGTGCCGGCGACCGTGGCGGCCATGCGTGAACTGGGCGCCGAGCCGCACCGGATCGTCGCCCGCACCGGGCCGACGGTCTGCGGGGATTGCTACGAGGTGCCGGAGCGGATGCGACAGGAGGCGGAGGCCACGGTGCCAGGCAGTGCGAGCACCACCCGGTGGGGCACCCCGGCCATCGACATCCCACGCGGGGTGCGGGAGCAACTGACCGGCGCGGGGATCACCGACATCGAGCTCTCCCCGGTCTGCACCCTCGAATCCGCCGACCACTTCTCCTACCGCCGTGAGCGGATCACCGGTCGGCTCGCCAGTTATGTCTGGATCGCCCCATGAGCGGCCGGATGCGCGAAGTCGAACTGGCCACCAATCTCGCCCGGGTGGAGGAGCGCATTGCCCGCGCTTGTGACGCGGCGGGGCGCAAGCGGACAGAAGTGACGCTGGTGGTGGTCACCAAGACATATCCGGCCGAGGACGTCCGGCTGCTCGCCGGTCTCGGGGTGCGCCATGTCGCCGAGAACCGCGACCAGGAGGCCGCGGCCAAGGCGGCGGCGTGCGCCGATCTCCCCCTGAACTGGCACTTCGTGGGGCAGTTGCAAACGAACAAGGTGCGTTCCGTGGTCGCGTACGCGGATTGTGTGCACTCCGTGGACCGGCCGAAGTTGGTCTCGGCGCTCTCCTCCGCGGTGGTGAGCGCCGGGCGCGCGCCCCTGAAGTGCCTCATTCAAGTCGCCCTGGAGAAGGAGTCCGGCCACGGCGGCGACCGGGGCGGCGTCGCGCCGGAAGGCGTACGGGAGTTGGCCGACGCGGTCACGGCCGCCGAGGGGCTGCGGCTGGCGGGGCTCATGACCGTCGCCCCGCTCACGGGGGCGTACGCCGGATCACCCGGTCTGGCGTTCGCGCGGTTGATGGAAATCTCAAGGAGCCTGCGCGGCGTGCATCCTGCTGCGAACATGGTCTCGGCAGGTATGAGTGCGGACTTGGAGGAGGCGATCGCGGCGGGAGCGACACACGTGCGCGTCGGAAGCGCGGTGCTCGGAGTCCGCCCTGCCCTCGGGTAACGTCGCCATTCGAGGGGCCACAGCCGAAAATATGGTCAATCCCGAATTCTTCGGGCAGGTTACGTGGATCCACGGCCCGGGCAGATCGGACCCGATCCACCACAGAGCGGAGGACGCAGTCGATGGCTGGCGCGATGCGCAAGATGGCGGTCTACCTCGGCCTCGTGGAGGACGACGGGTACGACCGGCCGGGGTATGGCCCCGATGACGAGTTCGAGCCGGAACCGGAGCCCGAGCGGGGGCGGCGCCAGCCGGCGCACGAGCCGCCGCCGCGGGAGCGGGCCGAGGAGCCGGTGCGGGTCGTGCACCCGCCGGCGCAGCGCGAGACGGAGCCAACACCCGCTCCAGTGCTGTCCGAAAGCAGACGGCCCGGGAGGATCGCTCCCGTGTCTTCCATCACATCCGACCGACAGAATCTGGAGAAGAGCGCACCGGTGATCATGCCCAAGGTCGTGTCAGAGCGGGAGCCGTACCGGATCACCACGCTCCACCCCAGGACGTACAACGAGGCCCGTACCATCGGCGAACATTTCCGCGAGGGCACCCCGGTGATCATGAATCTGACCGAGATGGACGACACGGATGCGAAGCGACTTGTCGACTTTGCGGCTGGTCTCGTCTTCGGTCTCCATGGCAGCATCGAGCGCGTGACGCAGAAGGTGTTCCTTCTGTCGCCTGCTAACGTCGATGTAACGGCGGAGGACAAGGCCCGGATCGCCGAGGGCGGGTTCTTCAACCAGAGCTGACGACAGGACACCGGACCACGGCGTCCCGGCCGAGAGCGGCCGGGGCATGAGACCAGGGGAGAGGGACAGGCAGGATGGACATCGCACTTCAGGTGATCCTGATTGCCTTGTACTGCTTCATCGGCCTGATGCTCTTCCGGCTGGTGATGGACTACGTGTTCATGTTCGCCCGCTCCTGGAGCCCCGGCAAGGCGATGGTCGTCGCGCTGGAAGCCACCTACACTGCCACCGATCCGCCACTGAAGGCGCTGCGGAAGGTGATCCCTCCGTTGCGGTTCGGGGGTGTGGCGCTTGATCTGTCCTTTTTCATACTGATGATCATCGTCTACATCCTGACCATCGTCGTGAGGGCCGGGCTGTGAACGGTTACGGTCTTGCCGATATGCCGACGAATTACGTTGAGGTGAAGAGATGCCGTTGACCCCCGAGGACGTGCGGAACAAGCAGTTCACGACCGTCCGTCTGCGAGAAGGCTACGACGAGGACGAGGTCGATGCCTTCCTCGACGAGGTCGAGGCAGAGCTGACCCGGTTGCTCAGGGAGAACGAGGACCTGCGGGCCAAGCTGGCCGCGGCCACCCGGGCCGCCGCGCAGAACCAGCAGAACATGCGCAAGCCCGACCCGCAGGAACGCCCGGGCGGCCCCATGTCGGCCATATCGGGACCGGGCCCCCAGCAGCAGCAGCATCAGCAGCAGCCGATGGGCGGTCCGCCGCAGCTTCCCGCCGGACCGGGGGGCCCGCAGGGCCACCCCGGCGGCCCCGGACCGATGGGCCACGGCGGCCCCGGCCCGATGGGCCCCGGTGGTCCCGGTGGCCCGCAGGGTCACCCCGGCGCCCCGGTGCCGATGGGCACGCACGGCGGCCAGGGCCTGGGCGGCCCCGGTCTCGGCGGCCCGGGTCTCGGCGGCCCCGGTCACGGTGGCCCCGGTCACGGTGGCCCCGGCCCGCAGCAGATGCCGCAGCCGGCCGGTGGCAACGAGAGCGCGGCGCGCGTGCTCTCGCTCGCCCAGCAGACCGCGGACCAGGCGATCGCGGAGGCCCGTTCCGAGGCCAACAAGATCGTGGGCGAGGCGCGCAGCCGCGCCGAGGGCTTGGAACGGGACGCCCGCGCCAAGGCCGACGCGCTGGAGCGGGACGCGCAGGAGAAGCACCGCGTGGCCATGGGCTCCCTGGAGTCCGCCCGCGCCACGCTGGAGCGCAAGGTCGAGGACCTGCGCGGCTTCGAGCGCGAGTACCGCACCCGCCTGAAGTCGTACCTGGAGAGCCAGCTCCGCCAGTTGGAGAGCCAGTCCGACGACTCGCTTGCCCCGCCGCGTTCGCCCGCCGCCGCGTCGCTGCCGCCGTCGCCCCAGCCCTCGCTGGCCTCGGCGGGCGCCCCGACCAGCCCGGGCGCGGCCATGGGCGGTCACCAGTCCCTCGGCGGCAACCAGCCCATGGGCGGGCACGGCACGCACGGTGGTCACGGCGGGCACGCCGCCCCCAGCGGGCCGCCCTCCTACGGCGGTCAGCAGCAGATGTCCCCGGCGATGACGCAGCCGATGGCGCCGGTGCGGCCCCAGGGTCCGCAGCCGATGCAGCAGGCGCCGTCCCCGATGCGGGGCTTCCTCATCGACGAGGACGACAACTGACGCGCCGCTGACCGAGCGCCGCCCGGCATATCAACGAGGCGCGGACACCAAGGGCTGGGGCCCGGACCGTCTGGTCCGGGCCCCAGCCCTTGGTCGTTCGCCCTCCGGCCGGTCTCAGACGCGGCGCAGGCGGAACGTGACGCCCAGCGCCTCGTCGCCGAACGTCTCGCCGAAGCCGTCCTCGCCCGGCCCCTCGGTGAAGTCCGTCGCCAGCACCTCGGAGGACAGCAGCGCCTGGTGCTCGGTCAGGGCGCGCGCCATCTCCTCGTCCGCCGTCTGCCAGCGCACGGCGATGCGGTCGGCCACGTCCAGGCCGCTGTTCTTGCGGGCCTCCTGGATCAGCCGGATCACATCGCGGGCGAGCCCGGCGCGGCGCAGCTCCGGGGTGATCTCCAGGTCGAGCGCGACCGTGGCGCCCGCGTCGGACGCCACCGACCAGCCCTCGCGCGGGGTCTCGGTGATGATGACCTCCTCGGGCGACAGCGCCACCCGCTCCCCGTCCACCTCGACCGCCGCCGTGCCCGCGCGCAGCGCCGCGGACAGCTCGGCGGCGTCGGCCTCCGTGATGGCCCGCGCGACGGCCGGGGTGCCCTTGCCGAAACGGCGGCCCAGCGCACGGAAGTTGGCCTTGGCGGAGGTGTCCACCAGGGAGCCGCCCATGTCGGAGAGCGCGGACAGCGAGGCCACGTTCAGCTCCTCGGCGATCTGCTCGCGCAGGTCGTCGCTCAGCAGCTCGAAGCCCTGCGCCGCGACCAGCGCGCGGGACAGCGGCTGGCGGGTCTTCACGCCGGACTCGGCGCGGGTGGCCCGGCCCAGCTCGACCAGGCGGCGGGCCAGCAGCATGTCCCGGGACAGGTCCGGGTCGATCAGCGCGAGGTCCGCCTCCGGCCAGGACGTCAGGTGCACCGAGTCCGGCGCCCCGGGCGTCACTGGCACGACCAGGTCCTGCCAGACGCGTTCGGTGAGGAACGGGACCAGCGGCGCCATCAGCCGGGTCACCGTCTCCAGCACCTCGTGCAGCGTGCGCAGCGCGGCCGGGTCGCCCTGCCAGAAGCGGCGGCGGGACCGGCGGACGTACCAGTTGGACAGGTCGTCCACGAAGGTGGAGATCAGCTTGCCCGTGCGCTGGGTGTCATAGCTCTCCATCGCCTTGGTGACCATGTCCACCAGAGCGTTGAGCTCGCTCAGCAGCCAGCGGTCCAGCAGCGGCCGGTCAGCCGGCGCCGGGTCGCTCTCGCCGGGGGCCCAGCCGCAGGTGCGGGCGTACAGGGCCTGGAAGGCGACGGTGTTCCAGTAGGTGAGGAGGGTCTTGCGCACGACCTCCTGGATGGTGCCGTGCCCGACGCGGCGGGCCGCCCAGGGCGAGCCGCCGGCGGCCATGAACCAGCGCACCGCGTCCGCCCCGTGCCGCTCCATCAGCGGGATCGGCTCCAGGATGTTGCCCAGGTGCTTGGACATCTTCCGGCCGTCCTCGGCGAGGATGTGGCCCAGGCAGACCACGGTCTCGTACGAGGAGCGGTCGAAGACCAGAGTGCCGACGGCCATCAGCGTGTAGAACCAGCCGCGGGTCTGGTCGATGGCCTCGCAGATGTACTGCGCGGGATAGCGCTTCTCGAACTCCTCGCGGTTGCGGTACGGGTAGCCCCACTGCGCGAACGGCATGGAGCCGGAGTCGTACCAGGCGTCGATCACCTCGGGTACCCGCCGGGCGGTCAGCTCGCAGCCCTCGGCGGTGCAGGTGAAGGTGACCTCGTCGATGAACGGCCGGTGCGGGTCCAGCCCCGACTGGTCCTCGCCGGTGAGCTCGGTCAGCTCGGCGAGCGAGCCGACACAGGTGAGGTGGTCCTCGGCGCAGCGCCAGATGGGCAGCGGGGTGCCCCAGTAGCGGTTGCGCGACAGGGCCCAGTCCACGTTGTTGTTCAGCCAGTCCCCGTAGCGGCCGTGCTTGACCGAGTCGGGGTACCAGGCCGTCTTCTCGTTCTCCCGCAGGAGGGCGTCCTTCACCCGCGTGGTGCGGATGTACCAGGCCGGCTGTGCGTAGTAGAGCAGCGGGGTGTGGCAGCGCCAGCAGTGCGGATAGCTGTGCTCGTACGGCAGATGCCGGAAGAGCAGGCCGCGCTCGCTGAGGTCGGCGACCAGTGCCTCGTCCGCCTTCTTGAAGAACTGGCCGCCGACCAGCGGCAGTTCCTCCTCGAAGGTGCCGTCCACGCGCACCGGCCGGACCACGGGCAGGCCGTACCGGCGGCAGGTCTGGAGGTCGTCCTCGCCGAAGGCCGGGGCCTGGTGCACGAGGCCGGAGCCGTCCTCGGTGGTGACGTACTCGGCGTTCACCACGAAGTGCGCCTCGGCGCCGCCGAAGTCGACCAGCTCGAACGGGCGCCGGTAGGCCCAGCGCTCCATCTCCGCGCCGGTGAACGTCTGTCCGGTCGCGGTCCAGCCCTCGCCCAGCGCCTTGTCCAGCAGCGCCTCGGCGACGACCAGCCGCTCGTTGCCGTCGGTGGCGACGGCGTAGGTGACGCCGGGGTGCGCGGCGACCGCGGTGTTGGACACCAGGGTCCAAGGGGTGGTCGTCCACACCAGCAGCGACGCCTCGCCGGCCAGCGGCCCGGAGAGCAGGGGGAAGCGGACGTAGACCGAGGGGTCGACGACCGTCTCGTAGCCCTGGGCCAGCTCGTGGTCGGACAGGCCGGTCTCGCAGCGGGGGCACCAGGGCGCCACGCGGTGGTCCTGGCCGAGCAGGCCCTTGTCGAAGATTTCCTTCAGCGACCACCACACGGACTCCACGTACTCGGGATCCATCGTGCGGTAGGCGGCGTCGAGGTCGACCCAGTACCCCATGCGGGTCGTCAGCTCGCTGAACGCGTCGGTGTGGCGGGTCACCGACTCGCGGCACCTGGCGTTGAACTCGGCGATGCCGTACGCCTCGATGTCCTGCTTGCCGGTGAAGCCCAGCTCCTTCTCCACGGCCAGCTCGACCGGCAGGCCGTGGCAGTCCCAGCCCGCCTTGCGGCTGACGTGGAAGCCGCGCATCGTGCGGAAGCGCGGGAACACGTCCTTGAACACCCGGGCCTCGATGTGGTGGGCGCCGGGCATGCCGTTGGCGGTGGGCGGGCCCTCGTAGAACACCCACTCGGGGCGCCCCTCGGACTGCTCCAGGCTCCGGGCGAAGGTCTTGTTCTCCCGCCAGAGATCGAGCACCTCGTGTTCGAGGGCGGGCAGATCGACCTGGGCCGGTACGTGGCGGTACTGCGTCATCGGATCGTCCTCCGGCGGACACACATGGCGTTCTCCGTCGGAGGGACGAGAGCGCGTGCTCCCGCGGTACCACCCTCCTTGGCCGGGGCGGCGCCGGAAAACCGGCCGTGCCCCCGGCCCTCTCATTGGGCCGCGATGCCGGATCTACTCACTCGGAGAGCTTTCCGCCGGCGACTCCGGGGTGATTTTCACGTCGCGCTCGCCCCCGGGCTCACACCATCCCCGGATCGCTCGTGGCTGCCGGACGACGCTACTCGTCCCCATCAATGCCTTTCGCTGCCCCCAGTGTACGGGGCGCCGCCGGGGGGGCGACGACCGGTTATGCGGGGGCCGGGCGGGGCACAACGCAGGGAGAAAACGGCGTGCCCCCGTTGCCGCACCCCTCCAGTCGATTTATCGTTCCGGTCACGATTCGCCAGCTAGATCACACTATGTGAAGGGGCCGCCGCCATGGCAGGGAAGAAGACCGCCGCGGGGGCGGCGAAGAAGCCGGCCCGCGGGACGGCCCAGGAGCGGAAGACAGGAGTCAAGAAGGTGGCATCGAAGAAGAGCACCGCGGACGACCCGTCCGCCCCTGTTCCGCCCGCCCGCCTGTCGGCTCCGGCCGACCCCGGCGGGCTGGCCGTCCGCTCCGGCGAGGACCCGTGGACCGCGGCCGAGGCCGAGGAGGCCCGCACCGCGCTGGCCACCGAGGCCGACCGGCTGCGCGCGGAGATCACGGCCTCCGAGGAGGCGCTGACCGGGCTGATGCGCGACTCGGGGGACGGCGCGGGCGACGACCAGGCCGACACGGGCACCAAGAACGTGACGCGCGAGCACGAGATGGCGCTGGCCTCCAACGCGCGGGAGATGCTCTACCAGACCGAACGCGCCCTGCGGCTGCTGGAGGCGGGCACCTACGGGCTGTGCGAGAACTGCGGGAACCCCATCGGCAAGGCCCGGATGCAGGTCTTCCCGCGTGCCACCCTCTGTGTGGACTGCAAGCAGAAGCAGGAGCGACGTTTCTGACGGATTTCCGGTGATCGCACTGGCGTGGCGTACCCTCGTCCCGTGAGCGAGGCGGAGCGGACCATCGAGACACCGGACGAGCCGGATGGGGCGGACACGTCGGACGTGACGGATGGGACGGACGAGACGGCGGACGTGGCCGGGGACGACGGGGCCGAGGAGAACGAGGCCGGGGAGGGCCGCGGCAAGCGGCGGATCCTGGTGCTCGCCGGGGTCGCGGCGTTCGCCTATGTGCTCGACCTCGTCACCAAGATCATGGTCGTGGAGTGGCTGGAGCACGAGGAGCCGATCGAGGTCCTCGGCGAGTGGCTGCGTTTCGAGGCCGTGCGCAACGGGGGCGCCGCGTTCGGCATCGGCGAGGCGCTGACCGTCGTCTTCACCTGCATCGCCGCCGCCGTGATCGCCGTGATCGTCCGGCTGGCCCGGAAGCTGTACAGCACCCCCTGGGCCATCGCGCTCGGGCTGCTGCTCGGCGGCGCGCTGGGGAACCTGACCGACCGCGTCCTGCGCGCGCCCGGCGCGCTGGAGGGGCACGTGGTCGACTTCATCGCTCCGAAGTACTTCGCCGTGTTCAATCTGGCCGACTCGGCGATCGTCTGCGGCGGCATCCTGATCGTGCTGCTGTCCTTCCGGGGCCTGGACCCCGATGGCACGGTGCACCGCGACTGACCGTGACGGGCCGGGCGGGCATCGCCCGTCCGGCATACTTCAGAGGGTGAGCACCCTTCCCGAGACCCGCGCACTGCCCGTACCGGAGGGACTGGAGGGAGAGCGTGTCGACGCAGCCCTCGCCCGTATGCTCGGCTTCTCCCGGACCAAGGCGGCCGAGCTCGCCGCGGCCGGGAAGGTCCGGCTGGACGGCGCCGAGGTCGGCAAGTCCGAACGTGTGACGGGCGGTTCCTGGCTGGAGGTCGAGATGCCCGCACCGGCGGCGCCGGTGCGCGTCGTGGCCGAGCCGGTCGAGGGCATGGAGATCGTGTACGACGACGCGGACCTCGTCGTCGTCAACAAGCCCGTCGGCGTCGCCGCCCACCCCAGCCCCGGCTGGAGCGGCACCACCGTGATCGGCGGTCTGGCCGCCGCCGGGTACCGGATCGCCACCTCCGGGGCCGCAGAGCGGCAGGGCATCGTGCACCGGCTGGACGTCGGCACTTCCGGGCTGATGGTCGTCGCCAAGTCGGAGACCGCCTACGCGCGGCTGAAGCAGCAGTTCCGCGACCGGACCGTGGACAAGCGCTACCACGCGCTGGTGCAGGGGCACCCCGATCCGCTGAGCGGGACCATCGACGCCCCCATCGGACGCCATCCGCAGCACGACTACAAGTGGGCGGTGACCGCCGACGGCAAGCCGTCGGTGACGCACTACGACCTGATCGAGGCGTTCCGCGGGGCCAGCCTGCTGGACATCAAGCTGGAGACCGGCCGCACCCACCAGATCCGGGTGCACATGGCCGCGCACCGGCACCCCTGCGCGGGCGATCTGACCTATGGCGCCGACCCGACGCTGGCCCGCCGGCTCGGGCTGACCCGGCAGTGGCTGCACGCGGTGCGGCTGGGGTTCACGCATCCCGCGGACGGAAGCCGGGCCGAGTTCACCACGGAGTACCCAGAGGATCTGCGGCTCGCCCTGGAGGCCCTGCGCGCCGAGAGCTCCTGAGCGCCCGGCGCGGGCGGCGGGCGCGTCAGTTCACGGGCTCGCTGGGGGAGGGGCCGCCGGCCTGGCCGGGCAGCGGGCGTTCCGCCGGGGGGACGTCGTTCACCGCGGCGGGCGGTGCGGCGGCCGGGGAGGTGGCGATCCGGGGGAGCGCGTAGGGGTGGTTGTCCCGCAGCCACGCGATCAGCTCCTCGCGGACCGCGCAGCGCAGCGTCCAGGAGTTGTCCGCGTTCCGCGAGGACATCGCGGCGCGCACCTCGATGGTGCTCGGGGTGGTGTCGGTGACCACCAGGCTCCAGTGCCGCCCGTCCCAGTCCTGGCGGTCGAGCAGGAACTCCTGGAGCCGCTTGCGCAGTTCGCCGACGGGGGTGGTGTGGTCGAGGTGCAGGAAGACGGTGCCGGTGATCTCGTGCCCGCCGCGCGACCAGTTCTCGTAGGGCTTGCTGTTGAAGTACGACACGGGCATCGTCAGCCGCCGGTCGTCCCAGATCCGGACGGTGAGGAAGGCCAGCGATATCTCCTCGACGGTGCCCCACTCGCCGTCCACCACCACGGTGTCGCCTATCCGCACCGAGTCGCCAAAGGCCACCTGGAGCCCGGCGAACAGGTTGCTCAGCATGGACTGGGCGGCGACACCGGCGATGATGCCGATGACGCCGGCGGAGGCCAGCATCGAGGCGCCCAGCGCGCGCAGGTCGGGGAAGACCAGCAGCATGGTCACGGCCGTGGCGACGACCGCGAGCAGCGTGGTGATCACGCGCCGGATCATGACGAGCTGGGTGCGGAACTGCCGGACCCGGGCCTGGTCGGCGGTCCTGGCCTCGTAGTGGGCCAGATAGTTCTCCGCGACGGCGCCGGCCGCGCGTATCGTCAGCCAGGCCGCCGAGAAGATCGTGACCATGGCGAGCATGCTCTGGATGAGGTCGTCGCGGCGCAGCTCCAGATCGAACGCGCTGTAGGCGACCTGGACGGCGGCGGACGCCAGCAGCAACTGGAGCGGCATCTGGCAGCGGCGCAGCAGCGCCCACATCTTGGTGTCCGGGTGGCGGGTGTCCGCGGCGCACAGCGCGCGGTCGATCAGCCAGCCGATGACCAGGGTCAGCGCGATGGTGCCGCCGATGACCAGCAGCGGCCGCAACACGTCGTCCATGGGTGGTGTCAGCTCCTCGGTTGCCTGTCTCCGCCCGCCAGGCTAACTGGCAGGATGGGAGGCCCGAGAAGCACGCGTACCACCGGAAGGCCGTCAAGAACGTGAGCTGCATCATGCTCTTCCACTCCGCCTACGGGCCGCGGCCCGCCGTGCGGCAGGCCGTGGAGCGGCTTTCGGCCGCCGGGCACCGGGTCGTCGCGCCCGATCTCTACGGGGGCCGGACCACCGACACGGTCGAGGCGGGCATGGAGATCAAGGACGGGATCGGCCGGGACGAGCTGCTGCGCCGGGCGATCGCCGCGACCGCCCCGCACTCGGACGAGGGCGTGGTGTACGCGGGCTTCTCGCTGGGCGGCTCGCTGGCCCAGACCATCGCGCTGGGCGACAGCCGGGCCAAGGGACTGCTGCTCCTGCACGGCACCGCCGACATCGCCGAGGACGCGTCGGTGGACGGGCTGCCGGTGCAGTTGCACGTCGCCGACCCCGACCCGTTCGAGCCGCACGACTGGCTGAACGCGTGGTACCTGCGGATGCGGCGCGCGGGCGCGGAGGTCGAGGTGTACCGCTACCAGGGCGCCGGCCACCTCTACACCGACCCCGAGCTGCCGGACTACGACGCGGAGGCCGCCGAGGCCACCTGGGCGACCGCGCTGGGGTTCCTCGCCGAGCTGGACTGAACGCACCGGGCGGGCGGCCCCGGGGGGGGCCCCCCGCCCGGATGTGGCACGCCGCTGGTTACTCGGTCGCCCCCGAGTCGCCGGACTCGCCGTCGCCCTCCGCGGTGTCCTCCTCGGATCCGGCGTCGCCCGCCGCCTCGTCCTCGGCGGCGACGCTGTTCGCCTCGACCATCGCCGTGAGGTCCTCGGGCGTCTGCGGGGTCTCGACGACCTCGCCGTTGAACTTCAGGGTCGGGGTGCCCTCGACGTCGGGGTCGGCGTCGAACTTGTCCGACATCTGGAGCGCCCAGACGGCGAAGGTGTCGTTGGTGACGGCGTCCTCGAACTCCTGGTTCCCCTCCAGCTCGGGCACGGTCTGGGCTATCTCGATCAGCCGCTCGTCGTCGCCGAACTCGTCGGTGGACTCGGCCGGGTGGAACTCGGCCGAGTACAGCGCGTCGTGGAAGTCCAGGAACGCCTCGGGGCTGACGTTCAGCGCGGCGCCCAGGGCATTGAGCGCGTTCTTGGAGCCGGAGCCGGTGAGGTTCCCGTCGAGGAACGTGCCGAAGACGTACTCGACGGCGTAGTCGCCGTTCTCCATCCCCTCGCGGACCGTGGCGCCGGTGCCCTGCTCGAACGCGGCGCAGGCGGGGCAGCGGGCGTCCTCGAAGAGGGTGAGGGTGTTGGCCGCGTTCTCGTCGCCGATGCGGATGGTCAGGCCGTCCTCGCCCGACGTGTTGGCCGGGGGCTCGGTGGGGAGGTCGCCCTCGCCGTCGTCGACCTGGGCGCGGACGGCGCCCCAGTCGGTGTTGTCGTCCCCGTCGCCCATGCCGGCGACGAACACGCCGATGCCGGCGGCGACGGCGAGGACGGCGACGGCAGCGCCGCCGACGGTCAACTGGCGGCGAAGCTTCTCGCGCTTCGCCTGGCGCTCGCGCTCGGCGCGCATGCGCTCACGGGCGGCTCTCTTGGCCTCGGGGGAGTTGCGCTTGCTCATGGTGGATGTGTCTCCGGGATTCCGTGTCTCGGTCGTGTGCGGTGCGCAGGGTGGCCGTGCGGCGGCGCGCTCAGCGCGCGAACGCGAGCGTGCCTGCCGGGGACGGCGGCGGGGGCCCGCGGCGGAGAACGGAGTGCCCCGGCGGCGGGGGCGCGGGGGCGGTCTGGGCGCGGCGCGGGGCGCGCGGCGCCGGCGGGGCGGCCGTGGCGCGGGCGGTGCGGACGGCGACGGCCAGCAGCAGCGGGCGGAACGTGGTGGCCGCGGCCGCGCGCAGCAGCCGGCCCAGCGCCCGTTCGCCGCAGCGCAGCCAGGCCGCGGCGGCGAGGCCGACGGCCACGTGCGCGGCGAGCAGCGCCCAGGGGCCGGCGGCCGGGCCGGGGTGGCCGGCCGTGGCGAGCCGGGTCAGCGGGGCGCCGAAGTCGCCGCCGCCGCAGAGCAGATCGACGCCCATCAGCCGCAGCGGCCCGGTCACCGGGCCGCCGCCGGGGCCGTAACAGGCGTCCCGGCCGGTGGTGAAGACGGTGTCGGCCGCCAGTTGCAGCGGCACCAGCAGCGCGGCGATCGCGCCGAACCCGCGCTCGTGGTCGCCGGCCAGCGCCAAGGCCAGCCCGAAGACGGCCGCGGCGACGAGCACGACGGTCGTGGCGGGCAGCGGGGAGCCGGAGAGCAGCACATGGGCCCCGGCGGAGAGCGTGACGCAGAGCGCGGCGAACACCGCCGCGCGCGTCACACGTATCCCCGAAGTCGTCGTGCCCATTGAGAGCGAGTGTGCCACGGGTGCGGACACAGAGGTACGGGTGGTGATCGGACTGTTGCCCGCGGGCCGCGCCTCGAAGCCGCCGCGACCGGGATTCCCGCTCGTCGCGCTGACCTTGGGCGTTGCCGAGAATACGGCTCTGACCTGCGAAAACGTCAATGTTACGGGGTGGTGGAACGGGCGCGTCCGGGCGTGGGGCGGATGTAGGGTTCGGGATGATCGAGGCCCCTGCTGCGGAAGGTTCGGCGCGTGACCAAGCCCTTCACCCACCTGCACGTCCACACCCAGTACTCGCTGCTGGACGGAGCGGCGAGATTGAAGGACATGTTCAAGGCGTGCCAGGAGATGGGCATGTCGCACATCGCGGTCACCGACCACGGCAACCTGCATGGCGCGTACGACTTCTTCCAGCAGGCGACCGGCGCCGGGGTCACGCCGATCATCGGCATCGAGGCGTATGTGGCGCCGGAGTCTCGGCGGCACAAGCGACGGGTGCAGTGGGGCCAGCCGCACCAGAAGCGCGATGACGTCTCCGGTTCCGGTGGTTACACCCACAAGACGATCTGGGCGGCGAACAAGACCGGCCTGCACAACCTGTTCCGGCTGTCCTCCGACGCGTACACCGAGGGCTTCTTCGTCAAGTGGCCGCGCATGGACAAGGAGACGATCGCCCAGTGGTCCGAGGGGCTGATCGCCTCCACCGGCTGCCCGTCGGGCGAGGTGCAGACGCGGCTGCGGCTGGGGCAGCCCGAGGAGGCGCTGAAGGCGGCGGCCGAGTACCGGGACATCTTCGGGAAGGACCGGTACTTCCTGGAGATCATGGACCACGGGCTGGAGATCGAGACCCGGGTGCGGGACGGCCTGCTGGAGATCGGCCGCAAGCTGGGCATCCCGCCGCTGGTGACGAACGACAGCCACTACACGTACGCGCACGAGGCGGACGCGCATGACGCGCTGCTGTGCGTGCAGACCGGCAAGAACCTGTCGGATCCGGACCGTTTCCGCTTCGACGGCGCCGGTTACTACCTGAAGTCGCCGGAGGAGATGTACGCCATCGACTCCTCCGACGCCTGGCAGGAGGGCTGCCGCAACACCCGGCTGGTCGCCGAACAGATCGACACCTCCGGCTGGTTCGAGTCCCGGGACCTGATGCCGCGCTTCGACGTGCCCGAGGGCTACACCGAGGTGACCTGGTTCCAGGAGGAGGTCCGTAAGGGCCTGGCCCGCCGCTACCCGGGCGGAGTGCCGGAGGACCGGCAGCGGCAGGCCGAGTACGAGATGGGCGTCATCATCCAGATGGGGTTCCCGGGGTACTTCCTCGTGGTCGCCGACTTCATCATGTGGGCCAAGGAGCAGGGCATCGCGGTGGGCCCGGGCCGCGGCTCGGCGGCCGGCTCGCTCGTCTCGTACGCCATGGGCATCACCGACCTCGACCCGATCGACCACGGCCTGATCTTCGAGCGGTTCCTCAACCCCGAGCGCGTCTCCATGCCGGACGTCGACATCGACTTCGACGAGCGCAGGCGCGGCGAGGTCATCCGTTATGTGACGGAGAAGTACGGCGCCGACAAGGTGTCGATGATCGGCACCTACGGCACGATCAAGGCCAAGGCCGCGATCAAGGACGCCTCCCGCGTGCTGGGCTACCCGTACGCGATGGGCGACCGCATCACCAAGGCCATGCCCGCCGACGTCCTGGGCAAGGGCATCCCGCTCTCCGGCATCACCGACAAGGACCACCCGCGCTACAGCGAGGCGGGCGAGGTCCGGGGGATGTACGAGAACGAGCCGGACGTGAAGAAGGTGATCGACACCGCGCGCGGGCTGGAGGGCCTGGTCCGGCAGATGGGCATGCACGCGGCCGGCGTGATCATGTCCAGTGAGCGGCTGGTCGACCATGTGCCGCTGTTCGCGCCGAAGAACGACGGTGTGGTCGTCACGCAGTGGGACTATCCGACGTGCGAGTCGCTCGGCCTGCTGAAGATGGACTTCCTGGGCCTGCGCAACCTGACGATCATGGACGACGCCGTCAAGCTCATCAAGAAGAACAAGGGCGTCGACATCGAGCTGCTGAGCCTGACGCTGGACGACCCCAAGACGTTCGAACTGCTCGGCCGCGGCGACACCCTGGGTGTCTTCCAGTTCGACGGCGGGCCCATGCGGTCTCTGCTGCGCATGATGAAGCCGACCCACTTCGAGGACATCTCCGCCGTCGGCGCCCTGTACCGGCCGGGCCCGATGGGCATGAACTCGCACATCAACTACGCGCTGCGCAAGAACGGCCAGCAGGAGATCACCCCGATCCACAAGGAGCTGGAGGAGCCCCTGAAGGAGGTCCTCGACGTCACCTACGGCCTGATCGTGTATCAGGAGCAGGTGCAGAAGGCCGCCCAGGTGCTCGCCGGGTACTCGCTCGGACAAGCCGACCTGCTCCGCCGCGCGATGGGCAAGAAGAAGAAGGAGATCCTCGACAAGGAGTTCGTGCCGTTCCAGCAGGGCATGCGGGGCAACGGGTACTCCGACGAGGCGATCCAGGCCGTGTGGGACGTGCTGGTGCCGTTCTCCGGCTACGCGTTCAACAAGGCGCATTCCTCGGCATATGGCCTTGTCACCTACTGGACGGCATATCTCAAGGCCAATTACCCGGCCGAGTACATGGCCGCGCTGCTCACCTCGGTCCGCGACGACAAGGACAAGTCGGCGGTCTATCTCAACGAATGCCGGCGCATGGGCATCAAGGTGCTCCCGCCGGATGTCAACGAATCCGAGGCGTTCTTTACGCCGCGCGGTGACGAGACGATCGTCTTCGGTCTCACCGCGGTGCGCAATGTGGGACAGAACGTGGTCGACTCGATCGTGGCGACGCGGAAGGCGAAGGGCAAATACAGCTCCTTCCCCGACTTCCTGGACAAGGTCGAGGCCGTCGTCTGCAACAAGCGCACCATTGAATCGCTCATCAAGGCGGGCGCGTTCGACACCCTGGGCCACACCCGCAAGGGCCTCATCGCGCATTTCGAGTCCATGATCGACAACGTGGTGCAGGTCAAGCGCAAGGAGGCCGAGGGGCAGTTCGACCTCTTCGGCGGCATGGACGACAAGGCCGACGGCGACGGCGGCCCCGGCTTCGGCATGGACGTCGTCTTCTCGGACGAGGAGTGGGAGAAGAGCTATCTCCTCGCCCAGGAGCGGGAGATGCTCGGCCTATACGTCTCCGACCACCCGCTCTTCGGCATCGAGCACGTCCTGGACGACAAGGCCGACGCGGCCATCTCCGCGCTCACCGGCGGGGATTACAGCGACGGCGCGATCGTCACCATCGGCGGCATCATCTCCGGCCTCCAGCGCAAGATGACCAAGCAGGGCAACCCCTGGGCCATCGCCACCGTGGAGGACCTGGCCGGCTCCATCGACTGCATGTTCTTCCCCGCCACCTACCAGTTGGTGTCGACCCAACTCGTCGAGGACGCCGTCGTGTTCGTCAAGGGCCGCCTCGACAAGCGGGAGGACGTGCCGCGCCTGGTGGCCATGGAGCTGATGGTGCCCGACCTGTCGGAGGCGTCGGCCGACGCGCCCGTGACGATCACCATCCCCACCCTCAAGGTCACCCCGCCGCTGGTCGAACGGCTCGGCGAGGTGCTCGGGCAGCACCGCGGGCCCACCGAGGTGCGAGTGAAGCTTCAGGGCACGCGCACCACGACGGTGCTGCGGCTGGACCGGCACCGGGTCCAGGCGGATCCGGCGCTCTTCGGCGACCTCAAAGCGCTCCTGGGGCCCACGTGTTTGGCGGGCTGATGCCCCCCTGTTGGCGCGATGATGGAATTCGCTTTACCCGAATAGGGCATTCAGCGGTCTACCTTCGGTGATAGGAATATCGCCGCAAGAGGGGTGGGTCGTTATGGATGCCCGCATGGTCGACAAGGCAGTCTTCCTCCTGTGTCAAGCGCATATGTCACGGCAGGATGCCGTGCGCGCGCTCGCCGAGTATTTCCCCGGAACCGCATTCGAGGACCGGCTCCGCTGTGTCCACGAGGCGTGGGACATCGTGCGCCGGGGCACGCCGCCCGTTGAGTCGGTGCGGTCCGAGGTATCCGACGCCCGCTATTTCGCGGCAGCACACGAAAGGCACGCATTCTCCGACTGAATTCAAGTCGGCTGGCGAGGGCGCGTTCCCCGGGGCGGGGGAACGCGCCCTCGTTCCGTTGCCGGGTCAGTTGTGGCCGAAGCGCTTCTCGCGCTTGCGGGCCTTCGGCTGTTCCAGGGAGCCGTCCGTCCGGGTCTGGGCGGGTGGGGGCTCCGGCGCCGGCGACGGGCGGTTGCGGTTCTTGTTCTTGGCCATGTTCGCCTCCAGGCTTGACACATCATCCGGTCGCGGAGGGCCGGCGCCACCAGATTCGCACGGCGCAACATAGTTCGCATTCCGGGCGGTCCGGGCGGCGGATTCGCCACGCCGAAGATCGAGTTGGCACAGATAACGGCGTGACGGTCGGGCAGACTCAAGAAAACGCTTCCGTGAAAGAAGGTGGAACGTGGACCGCTGCGTCGTCCTGGTGGATGCGGGCTATCTCCTTGGCGCAGCCGCCAGCCTTCTCGCCGGGGAGCCCGCCCGCCCCCGCATCACCGTTGATCACACCGCCCTCATCCAGGGCCTGCGCGAGCGCGCCGAGGCCGACACCGGCCGCGAGCTGCTGCGGATCTACTGGTTCGACGGCGCCCCCGACCGCGTGCCCCAGCCCGAGCACCGCCGGCTGCGCGTCATGCCCCGTGTCACCGTGCGCCTCGGCGCGTTGACGCGCAGCGACGGCCGCTGGGCGCAGAAGGGTGTGGACGCCGCGATGCACGCCGAGCTGACCGAGCTGGCGCGCAACCGCGCCTGCGCCGACATCGTGCTCGTCACCGGCGACGGCGACCTGCTGCCGGGCCTGATGTCCGCCAAGGAGCACGGCGTCGCCGTCCACCTGTGGGCCGTCCAGGCCGCCGACGGCGACTACAACCAGTCCGAGGACCTGGTCGCCGAGGCCGACGAGCGCCGGGTGCTGGACCGCGCCTGGATCACCCGCGCCGTCCGCGTCAACGAGGCGGTCGCCGTCGGCACTCCGCACACCGCCACCCGGCCCGAGATCGCCGCCATCCTCGCCGCCCCGCTGCCCGAGACCGCCGGCGCCCCGGCCGGGCGGCCCGCCGCCGCCCGCGAGCGGTCCGTCGCCGTGAAGAACGGCACCCCGCCCGCGGAGACCGCCTGTCCGCCGCCGGACCGGGACGCCACCGCGCCCGCCGTCAAGGGCGTGCCCACCCCCAAGGACCTCGCCTCCCTCGGCCGGCCCGCCCAGCCCGCCGCGACCGCCACGCTGCGCTGGTCGTCGGACCGCGGCTGGGTGGACCGCGGCACGCCCGAGGAGCCCCCGGAGATCTCCGCGCTGCCGATGCTGTCCCAGCTCACCACCGCGGAACAGCGCTGGGCCGACCGCGAGGAGGACATCACCGCGGTCAGCGGCGACCCGTTCGAGGTGGGCCAGGTCTTCGCCCGCCGCTGGGCCGAACGGCTCACCGCCCCGGCGCACTTGCAGCAGCTCTCCGGCGAATACCCGCGCATCCCGCACCGCATCGACGGCGAACTGCTGCGCTACGCCGCCCGGTTCGGGCTGCTGGCCCACAAGGACGACCAGATCGACGAGCAGGACCGGTACGCGATCCGGGCCGGCTTCTGGCGCGAGGTCGACGGCCGGACCGGCGCCGAGCGCGCCTCGTAGCGCGCCGGGCGGCCTTCTGTCCGGGCTGGGTCCGAAACGTGCCCCGGTGTCCGGGCTCCCGGGCCCGCCACGTAGGCTCGTTGCTCGTGGCCTCATCCATCGCACGGGCCGGCACCCCCACCTCAGCGGCAGAGCGCGCGCCGGGCACCGCGGCGACCGCGCGGGCCGCGTTCGCCGTGCGCGGGCTGACCAAGACCTACGCCGCGCCCCGCCGGTGGCGCCGCGCGGGACGGGACGCCGGGACCGCGCCCGTTCGCGCCAGCGACGGAATCGCGCTGGAGGTCTCCACCGGCGAGATCTTCGGGCTGCTGGGCCCCAACGGCGCCGGCAAGACCACCCTCGTGCGCCAGCTCACCGGGCTGCTGCGCCCCGACTCCGGCAGCATCACGCTGCTCGGCCACGACCTGGTGCGCCACCCCCGGCGCGCCGCCCGGCTGCTGGCCTACCTCGGGCAGGAGTCCACCGCGCTCGACGAGCTGACCGTCGCCCTCGCCGTCGAGACCACCGCCCGGCTGCGCGGCCTGGACGCCGACGCGGCCCGCCGCGAACGGGACGCCGTGCTCGACGAGCTGGGCCTGACGCCGCTGGCTGGCCGGCCGCTCAAGAAGCTCTCCGGGGGACAGCGCCGGCTCGCCTGCGTCGCCGCCGCCCTCACCGGCGGCCGCCCCGTTCTCGTGCTGGACGAGCCCACGGCCGGGATGGACCCCGTCGCCCGCCGCGCGGTCTGGGCCGCCATCGACCGGCGCCGCGCGGAGCACGGCACCACCGTCGTGCTGGTCACCCACAACGTCATCGAGGCCGAGACCGTGCTCGACCGCGTCGCCGTGCTGGACGCCGGGCGCGTCATCGCCTGCGACACCCCCGGCGGCCTCAAGGCCACCGTCGGCGCCGACGTCCGCCTGGACCTCGTCTGGCGCGGCGAGGCGCCGCTGGCCGTCCCGGAGATCGCCGAACTGTACGGCTCGGCCGTCATCACCGGCCGCCGCTGGACCCTGCGCCTGCCGCCCGAGCGCGCCCGCGCCGTGGTGGCCACCGTGACCGAGGGCCCGGCGTTCGCGGCGCTCGACGACTTCACGCTGGCCACCCCGAGCCTGGAGGACGTGTATCTGGCGCTGGGTGGCCGGGGCGAGGGACTGGAGCGCTCGTGACCGACCACCCCGCGCCCGCCCCGGGCGCCGTGCCGCTCGCGCCCGCCGCCCGGCTGTGGCCGGCGCTCGGCGCCGTCTACCGCGCGCAGCTCTCCCGGGCTCGGGTGGCGCGCATCCCGCTGCTGCTCGTCGCCACCTTCCAGTCGCTGGGGATCATGGTCCTGATGCGCGGCGTGGTGGACGGCGGCACCGGGGCGGAGGCCCGCGCCGTGGTGGCCGGGTCCGCCGTGCTCGTCGTGGCGTTCGTCGCGCTCAACCTCCTCGCCCAGTACTTCGGTCAGTTGCGGGCCGGCGGCGGGCTGGACCACTACGCGACGCTGCCGGTGCCCGCCGCCGCGGTGGCGCTGGGCACGGCCGCCGCGTACGCCTCGTTCACGGTGCCCGGCGTGCTCGTCACCGCCGTCGCAGGCGGCCTGCTCTACCAGCTTCCGCTGGGCGGCCTGTGGGTGCTGATCGCCGTGGTGCCGCTGGCCGGGGCCGCGCTCGCCGGGCTGGGCGCCGCGCTCGGCCTGCTGGCGCCACGCGCGGAGCTGGCCACGCTGTGCGGCCAGCTCGGCATGTCCGCCGCGCTGCTGCTCGGCGTGCTGCCCGAGGGCCGGCTGCCCGAGGCCGTGCAGCGGCTGCGCGAGCTGCTGCCCTCCAGCTACGGCGTCGACGCGCTGGCCGCCGCGCTCGGCCCCAGCCCCGACTGGGGCGGCGTCGCCGGCGACCTCGCGGTCTGCGCCGCGGTCGGTGCCGCCGCGCTGGCCCTGGCCACCTGGTCCTACCGCCGGGCCGCGCTGCGCTGAGCCGCGTCGAAGGCCGCGTCCCGGTGTGCTGATACGCCGAACGGCCGTCCCGCGGGCCGAACAGGTGGCCGGACCTGGCAGGATGACGGGGTGACCGTTCCCCAGCCTGCACCGGACAACAGCTCGGCCGCCGCGAACGGGGGCCACGACCCCTGGGCGCCGAAGCCCGCCGCCGAGGCGGACTCCGCCGGTGGGGGCGCGGCCGCGCCCGGGCGGCACTGGGGGCGGGAGATACGCGAGGCGGTGCTGGTCGCGCTGCCGGTCGCCGCGGTCACCGGTGTGCTTCTCGGCCTGTTGTGGCTGTGGCGGGCGCCGCGCGTGCCGCTGATCTCGGACGGCGAGGCCGTTCTCCTGGCGAACTCCGAGGGGCAGCAGGCCATCGGCGCCGACGGCGCCTTCCTGCTGTTCGGCCTCGCGATCGGCGTCGTGACCGGCGCCGTCGTCTTCGTCCTGCGCCGCCGCGGCGGCGTAGCCGTCGTGCTCGGCCTGACCGCCGGCGCGCTGCTCGGCTCCTGGCTGGCCTGGCGGCTGGGCGTCTGGCTCGGCCCCACCGAGGACATCGCCGCCCACGCCGAGTCCGTCGGCGCCGGCGTCCCGTTCGAGGCGCCGCTGGAGCTCGGCGCCCGCGGCGTGCTGCTGGGCCTGCCGTTCGCCGCGCTGCTCGGCCACCTGGTGTGCACCACGGCCTGGGGCCCGGTCGACCCCCCGCGGCACCCCGCCGAGCTGCCGAACTGGCGCGAACCGGCCGCGCCCGGCGCCGGCGACGAATAGTCGCTAACGCGCGATCGGCGCCGTCACCGCGTCCGTCAGCGTCACCAGGTCCGCCGGGGCCAGCTCGATCTCCAGGCCCCGGCGGCCCGCCGACACGAACACCGTCGCGTGGCCGGCGGCCGAGGAGTCCACCACCGTCGGCAGCCGCTTGCGCTGCCCCAGCGGGGAGATCCCGCCCAGCACATACCCCGTGGTCCGTTCGGCCGCCGCCGGATCGGCCATCGCCGCCCGCTTGCCGCCCACCGCCGCGGCCAGTGCCTTCAGCCCCAGCGACGCCGACACCGGCACCACCGCCACCGTCAGCGCCCCGTCCACCTCGGCCACCAGTGTCTTCAGCACCCGCCGGGGATCGGTGCCCAGCGCCCGCGCCGCCTCCTCCCCGTAGGAGGGCGCGGCCGGGTCGTGCTCGTAGGAGTGCAGCGAGAACGCCACCCCCGCCCGGGTCGCCGCCACCGTCGCGGGCGTGCCGCCCGCCGCCGGGCGCTGCTTCCTGCCCACGTCCCAAGGCCCCCTTCGCCGCTGTCAGTTCAGGCTGGTGGGGCGCACCGTGTACTCGGCCCCCGGCACCGACGGGAGCTTACTGATCAGTGCCGTTTCCTGCCGCAGGATTCTCAGCTCCTCGGCCAGCCGGGTCGCGGTGTCCCGCGCCTGCAACAGCCGCTGCTTGTCGCCCGTGTACAGCGTCGTGGCCGCCGCCACCAGATACGACACCACCGACGGATCCTCCGGCAGCTCCTGCCCGGGCGCCAGCGTCCGTTCGTTCGCCCCGGCCAGCACCTTCTGGTACGAGCGGAACGCCCGCAGCACCCCCGAGGCCAGCGCGCCCGCGCCCTCCCCGGCGACCTCCGGCAGCGGCTCCACCTCGGCCGTGAGATACGGCCCGCTCGCGTCCACCGAGACCAGCCGGAACCGGGTCGTCCCGGTGGCCAGCACCTCGTAGCCCTCCGGCGGCTTGCCCTCCCCGGCGCCCGGCCGGGCCCGGATCGTCGAGGCGTCCGCGACACAGCCCACGGCGTGGAACGACTTCATCGGGTCCGCCGCGAACCCGGCCGTCGGCCCGGCCTCCGGCGGCTCCGAGCCGTCCGGCAGCCCCAGCGCGCTGGGCGCCACCTCGTGCCCGTCCCTGATCGCGACCACCCCGAACGGCCGTGGCCCGTCGCCGGGCAGCTCCAGCAGATCCCGCATCAGAGCGCGATACCGGGCCTCGAACACGTTGAGCGGCAGCACGAGCCCGGGGAACAGAACGGTGTTCAGCGGGAAGAGCGGCAGGCGCGTGGTCGTCACGACCGGCCAGCCTATCGGCTGCCCTTCCGCCCAGGGCCCGCATCGTGAAACGCGGCCGCGGCCCCGGAGAGCCGTCTGCGAGACTGGAGAGGTGCTGAACCGAATCGATCTGCGGGATTCGCCCACCCCGGGCGTGATCGACCGCGACCTGCTGCCCCGCGCCGAGCTCGACGTCGAGGCCGCCCTGGAGAAGGTGCGGCCCATCTGCGACGACGTGCGCCATCGCGGCACCGCGGCGCTGATCGACTACGCGCGGCGGTTCGAGCAGGTCACCATCGAGCGCACCCGCGTCCCGGCCGAGGCGCTGACCCGCGCGCTGGCCGAGCTCGACCCCGCCGTGCGGGCCGCCCTGGAGGAGTCCGTCCGGCGCGCCCGCCTCGTCCACCGCGACCAGCGGCGCACCGACTCCACCGTGCGCGTCGTCCCCGGCGGCACCGTCACCGAGCGCTGGGTGCCCGTGGAGCGTGTCGGCCTGTACGTGCCGGGCGGCCAGGCCGCCTACGGGTCGTCCGTCGTGATGAACGTGGTGCCCGCCCAGGAGGCCGGCGTCGCCTCGCTCGCCGTCGCCTCGCCGCCCCAGAAGACCCCCGGGAACGACTGGGGCGAGGGCCTGCCGCACCCGACGATCCTGGCCGCCTGCGCGCTGCTCGGCGTCACCGAGGTGTACGCGGCCGGCGGCGCCCAGGCCATCGCCATGTTCGCCCACGGCACCGAGGAGTGCCCGCCGGTCAAGCTCGTCACCGGCCCAGGGAACGTCTACGTGGCCGCGGCCAAGCGCCTCCTCAAGGGCATCATCGGCATCGACGCCGAGGCCGGCCCCACCGAGATCGCCGTGCTCGCCGACGACAGCGCCGACCCCCGGCTGATCGCCGCCGACCTCATCAGCCAGGCCGAGCACGACGCGCTGGCCGCCGCCGTCCTGGTCACGCCCTCCGCCGCGCTCGCCGACGCCGTGGACGCCGAGCTGGCCGTCCAGGTGCCCGCCGCCAAGCACCACGCCCGCATCGCCGAGGCGCTGGCCGGCCGGCAGTCCGCCGTCGTCCTGGTCACCGACCTCGACCACGGCCTCGCTGTCACCGACGCCTACGCCGCCGAGCACCTGGAGATCCACACCGAGAACGCCGCCGAGATCGCCGCCCGCGTGCGCAACGCCGGCGCCGTCTTCGTCGGCCCGCACGCGCCGGTGTCGCTGGGCGACTACTGCGCGGGCTCCAACCACGTGCTGCCCACCGGCGGTTGCGCCTGCCACTCCTCGGGCCTGTCCGTGCAGTCCTTCCTGCGCGGCATCCACGTCGTGGACTACGACCGGGACGCCCTGGCCGGGGTCGCCCACCATGTGATCGCCCTCGCCGAGGCGGAGGACCTCCCCGCCCACGGCACCGCGGTCAAGGTACGGCTCGACAACTGGAAGGCCCCGCACAGCAAGTGACACCCATCGACGACCTCCCCATCCGCGACGAGCTGCGCGGCAAGACCCCGTACGGCGCGCCGCAGCTCGACGTCCCGGTCCGGCTCAACACCAACGAGAACCCGTACCCGGTCCCCGAGGACCTGGTGCGCCGCATCACCGAGCGCGTGTCCGACGCCGCCCGCGGGATGAACCGTTACCCCGACCGGGACGCGGTGGTGCTGCGCACCCAGCTCGCGCACTACCTCTCCCGCACCACCGGCCACCAGGTCGGCCCCACCCAGGTGTGGGCGGCCAACGGTTCCAACGAGGTGCTCCAGCAGCTCCTCCAGGCGTTCGGCGGCCCGGGCCGCACCGCCCTCGGGTTCGACCCGTCCTACTCGATGCACGCCCTCATCTCCCGCGGCACCGGCACCGGCTGGATCTCCGGGCCGCGCACCGAGGAGTTCAACATCGACCGGGCCGCCGCCGTCGCGGCCATCGCCGAGCACCGGCCCGACGTCGTGTTCATCTGTTCCCCGAACAACCCCACCGGCACCGCCGTCGACGAGGAGACCGTCCTCGCCCTGTACGAGGCGGCCCAGGCCGCCGCGCCGGGGCGGCACGGCGCGCTGGTCGTGGTGGACGAGGCGTACGCCGAGTTCAGCCACCGCCCCTCGCTGCTCCCGCTGATCGAGGGCCGGCCCACGCTCGTGGTCACCCGCACCATGTCCAAGGCGTTCGGCGCGGCCGGCCTGCGCCTGGGCTACCTCGCCGCCGACGCCGCGGTGGTCGACGCCGTGCAGTTGGTGCGCCTGCCGTACCACCTCTCCGCGATCACCCAGGCCACGGCGCACGCCGCCCTGGAGTTCGCCGATACGCTGCTGGGGTACGTGGCGGAGCTCAAGGCCGAGCGGGACCGGCTGGTCACCGAGCTCACCGACATCGGCTGCGAGGTCACCGAGTCCGACGCCAACTTCGTGCAGTTCGGCCGTTTCGACGACGCGCAGGACGCGTGGCGGCGGCTGCTGGAGCACGGTGTCCTCGTCCGGGACAACGGGGTGCCGGGGCGGCTGCGGGTCACGACCGGGACCCGCGCGGAGAACGACGCGTTCCTCGACGCGGTACGCGCAGTGCGGAAGGAGATCAGCCAATGACCCGCGTGGGCCGCGTGGAGCGCACCACCAAGGAGACCTCGGTGCTCGTCGAGATCGATCTCGACGGCAGCGGAAAGGTCGATGTGTCGACAGGGGTCGGCTTCTTCGACCACATGCTGGACCAGCTCGGCCGGCACGGCCTGTTCGACCTCTCCGTGAAGACGGAGGGCGACCTGCACATCGACAGCCACCACACCATCGAGGACACCGCCCTCGCCCTCGGCGCCGCCTTCCGGCAGGCGCTGGGCGACAAGAGCGGCATCGTCCGGTTCGCCGACGCCTCGGTGCCGCTGGACGAGTCCCTGGCCCAGGTCACCGTGGACCTCTCCGGCCGCCCCTACCTCGTGCACCGCGAGCCGGAGGGCATGGCGCCGATGATCGGCTCCTACGACACCACGATGACCCGGCACATCCTGGAGTCCTTCGTCGCCCAGGCCCAGATCGCGCTGCACGTCCATGTGCCCTACGGGCGGAACGCGCACCACATCGTGGAGTGCCAGTTCAAGGCGCTCGCCCGGGCCCTGCGGTACGCCAGCGAGATCGACCCCCGGCAGACGGGGATTCCCTCGACCAAGGGCGCGCTGTGAACGGAGTCTCCACGCTGCTCATCGTCGTGGGCCTGTTCTTCGCCGGCGGCGTCTACTCGTTCGCGAAGCAGGGGCTGCCCCGCGGCGTCGTCGTGCTGCTCGGCATCGCCAGCGGCCTGTGCCTGCTCGCCGGCGTGCTCCGGCTGGAGGGATGACCATGAGCACAGCCACCAAGAACGTGGTCGTCTTCGACTACGGCTTCGGCAACGTCCGTTCCGCCGAGCGCGCGGTCGCCCGGGCCGGGGCCCGGGTCGAGATCACCTCCGACCTGGACGCCGCGCTGAACGCCGACGGCCTGCTGGTGCCCGGCGTCGGCGCGTTCTCCGCCTGCATGAATGGCATCCGCGCCGCCCGCGGCGACTGGGCGGTCGGCCGGCGCCTGGCCGGCGGGCGGCCCGTGCTGGGCATCTGCGTCGGCATGCAGATCCTCTTCGCCCGGGGCATCGAGCACGGCGTGGAGTCCGACGGGCTCGACCAGTGGCCGGGCACCGTCGGGCCCCTGAAGGCCGACACCGTGCCCCACATGGGGTGGAACACCGTCCGCGCCCCCGAGGGCTCCCGGCTCTTCGCCGGACTGTCGCCCGAGGACCGGTTCTACTTCGTGCACTCCTACGCCGTGCACGACTGGGAGCTGCCCGCCGACAGCGGCGGCACCGCGGCCCTGACCGCCCCGAAGGTCACCTGGTCCACCCACGGCGAGCCGTTCATCGCCGCCGTGGAGAACGGGCCGCTGTGGGCCACCCAGTTCCACCCCGAAAAGTCCGGAGACGCCGGCGCCCGCCTCCTCACCAACTGGATCGAGACCCTCTGATGCTGGAACTGCTTCCCGCCGTCGATGTCCGCAACGGCCAGGCCGTCCGCCTGGTCCACGGTGAGTCCGGCACGGAGACCTCCTACGGCGACCCGCTCCAGGCGGCCCTCGCCTGGCAGCGCGCCGGCGCCCAGTGGCTGCACCTGGTGGACCTGGACGCCGCGTTCGGCACCGGCGACAACCGGGACCGGATCGCCGAGGTCACCCGCGCCATGGACATCAAGGTCGAGCTGTCCGGCGGCATCCGCGACGACGACACCCTCGCCGCCGCGCTCGCCACCGGCTGCACCCGGGTCAACCTGGGCACCGCCGCGCTGGAGTCCCCGGACTGGGTGGCCAAGGTGATCGCCGAGCACGGCGACCGCGTCGCCGTGGGCCTGGACGTGCGCGGCACCACCCTGCGCGGCCGGGGCTGGACCCGGGACGGCGGCGACCTGTACGAGACGCTGGAGCGGCTCAACCGCGAGGGCTGCGCCCGTTATGTCGTCACCGACATCAACAAGGACGGCACCCTCCAGGGCCCCAACCTCGACCTCCTGCGGAACGTGTGCGCCGCCACCGACCGCCCCGTCGTCGCCTCGGGCGGCGTCTCCTCCCTGGACGACCTGCGGGCCATCGCTACCCTGGTGCCCGAGGGCGTCGAGGGGGCCATTGTCGGGAAGGCGCTGTACGCCAGGGCGTTCACCCTGGAGGAGGCGTTGGAGGCCGTGACCCCATGAGCATCGAGCGTGTGCGGAGCGGAAGTCCCTGGCAGGAGTCCATCGGGTCCGCACGCGCGGTGGCGGCCGGGGATCTCGTCCTGGTCGCGGGAACGCTGCCGCCGGCGGCCGGGGCGGCCGCCGTCGGCGATCCCTACGAACAGGCCAGGTCGGCGCTGACCGAGGCCGTCGCGGCGCTGGAACCGTTCGGGATCGGCGCCGCATCCGTCATCCGCACCCGGATGTACATCAGCCACGCCCGCGACGCGGAGGAGGTCGGCCGCGCCCATCAGGAGCTGTTCGCCGACATCCGCCCGGTGACCACGGTCGTGGTGGTCGCCGGTTTCACCGACTCGCGGGTGCTGGTGCAAGTCGAGCTGGAAGCGTACCGAGGAGCCGCACCATGAGCCTGGCCGTACGAGTCATCCCCTGCCTGGACGTGGACGGCGGCCGGGTCGTCAAGGGCGTCAACTTCGAGAACCTGCGGGACGCGGGCGACCCGGTGGAGATGGCGCAGATCTATGACGCCGAGGGCGCCGACGAGTTGACGTTCCTGGACATCACGGCCTCCTCGGGCAACCGCGAGACCACATACGACGTGGTGCGCCGCACCGCCGAGCAGGTCTTCATACCGCTCACGGTCGGCGGCGGCGTCCGCACCACGGAGGACGTCGACCGGCTGCTGCGCGCCGGGGCCGACAAGGTCGGGGTCAACACCGCCGCCATCGCCCGGCCGGAGCTGATCCGGGAGATCGCCGAGCGGTTCGGCAGCCAGGTGCTGGTGCTGTCGGTGGACGCCCGGCGCTGCCCGGAGGGCACGGTGACGCCCTCGGGGTTCGAGGTGACCACGCACGGCGGGCGGCGCGGCACCGGGCTGGACGCGGTCGAATGGGCGCACCGCGCCGGTGAGCTGGGCGTGGGGGAGATCCTGCTGAACTCCATGGACGCGGACGGCACCAAGGACGGCTACGACACGTCGATGATCGCGGCCGTCCGCAAGGTGGTGACCGTTCCGGTGATCGCCTCGGGCGGCGCCGGGCGGCTGGAGCACTTCGCGCCGGCCGTCGAGGCGGGCGCGGACGCCGTGCTGGCGGCGTCGGTCTTCCACTTCGGTGAGCTGCGCATCGGCGAGGTGAAGCAGGCGCTGAACGGCGCCGGGTACACCGTTCGTTAGCCGGCGTCCGGCCTGGTCCGGACCGCGGGAATCGCTTTCTATCCCATTTTTCTTTTCAACTCCCGCGCAACGAGCTGCTGCGCGGGCTGTTGACAGTGAAGTAGCAAGCGCTTACCGTCCGACGGTAAGCGCTTGCCCGGGGTGGGGACGAACCCCCGGGCGAGCCTTTCACCATCCTTCGGCAGGCGCCTGATGCCGGAGACCTTTCGCGAGGCGAGAGCCGCCTCTTCACGTGCTCGGGAAAGGAAGGCGTACCACCCATGCGGTTATCCAGGAGCAGGAAACGACGCGGGCCGCTGCCCGCCGCCGTGGTCGCGGGGGCGCTGACCGTCGTGACGCTCGGCGGGGCCGGCTGGGCCGCCCCGGCCCCCGGGCCGGAGCCCGCGCCGGCCGCCGCGGCCGGGGCGCTCGCCGACACGGCGGACGGCTTCGCGGGGGTCAACGCCCTCGGGCAGAACGGCACCACCGGCGGCGCGGGCGGCGAGGTGGTCACCGCGACCACCACGGAGCAGTTCCTCGACTACATCTCCCGGCCGGAGCCGCTGGTCGTGCAGGTCAGCGGGGCGATCGCGCTGCCGACCGGGAACAGCGACGGCATGCACAACGTGGCCTCGGACAAGACCGTCATCGGTCTGGGCGACGACGCAGCGCTGACCGGCGGGGGCCTCAACATCGGGCTGCCGGTGGATGAGGACGCCACCACGCCGCCGGCCGGCGCCGTGCACAACGTGATCATCCGGAATCTGTCCCTTTCGGGTGCGACCGACGACCTGATCAATGTGCAGATGTTCTCCCACCACATCTGGATCGATCACAACGACTTCTCGAACGGCGACGACGGCGCCGTGGACATCAAGCGCGGCTCGGACTACGTCACCGTGTCGTGGAACCACTTCCACGACCACGACAAGACGCTGCTGCTCGGCCACGACGACGACAACGCCGCGCAGGACGACGGGCGGCTGCGGGTGACCTATCACCACAACTGGTTCGACGCGTCCGACCAGCGCAACCCCCGGGTCCGCTTCGGCGAGACGGTGCACGTCTACAACAACTACTACTACGAGAACAGCTATGGCGTCGTCTCGGCCATGGACGCGGGCGTGGTGCTGGAGGGCAACTACTTCTTCAGCGTCAACAACCCCGCCCGCGTGGACTTCAGCGGCGATCTGGGCCGGCTGGTCCAGCGGGACAACATCCTCGTGGACTGCAACCACGAGATAGAGACGCGCGGTTCGGTCGCGGAGCCGGCCACGTACTACTCCTACGACGCGGACCCGGCCGCCGACGTTCCCACCCTGGTGCCGGCCGGTGCCGGCGTCGGGAAGATCTGAGGAGGAAGCCATGCACGAGCTGCCCCCGATCACCCGCCGCCGGCTGCTCGCCGGTTCGGCGGCGACCGCCGCCGCGCTGGCCGCGGCCACCGGCCCCGCGCGGGCCGCCGCCCGCCCCCGCTCCGCGCCCGCGGTGCGGCCGTTCGCCGACACGGCCGACGGTTTCGCCGGCGTCAACTCCCTGGGCCAGAACGGCACCACGGGCGGCGTGGGCGGCGAGGTGGTCACCGTCACCGACGCCGAGACGTTCCTCGACTACTGCGACCGCAACGAGCCGTACGTCATCCAGGTCCAGGGGACCATGCGGATCAGCAGCAAGCAGGGCGTGCGGTCCAACAAGACCATCGTCGGCCTCGGGACGAACGCCGAGATCGCCGGCGGCGGCCTGGACATGTACCGCCGGCAGAACGTGATCATCCGCAATCTGCGCTTCACCGGCGCCGACGACGACGCGATCAGCATCCAGCAGGACTCGCACCACATCTGGATCGACCACTGCGACTTCAGCACGGGCGCCGACGGCCTGATCGACATCGTGCGCGGGGCGGACTACATCACCGTCTCGTGGAACCACTTCCACGACCACAGCAAGACGATGCTCATCGGCCACTCCGACTCCAACGGCAGCCAGGACACCGGAAAGCTGCGGGTCTCGTTCCACCACAACTACTTCGACGGCACGGACCAGCGGCACCCGCGCGTCCGGTTCGCCGAGCCGGTGCACGTCTACAACAACTACTTCCGGAACAACAGCCTCTACGGCGTGGCGTCCACCGAGAACGCGGGCGTGCTCGTCGAGGGCAACTACTTCGAGAACGTGCCCCACCCCATCTACTCGGGCTACGACGAGAGCGGCCCAGGCCGGGTGGTGGAGCGCCGCAACGTGTACGTCGGGTCCGGGACGCCCGAGACGCTGGGCACGGTCGCCGAGCCGAGCACCTACTACGCGTACACGCTGGACGATCCGGCGTCGCTGCCGCGGATCGTCCCGGCGGGGGTCGGCGTCGGCCGCGTCGCCTGAACTTCCGGCCGCCTCCCGGCACTTCACGTGCTGCTTCACCCCCACACCCCCACATCACCCCCCACGACACCCCCATGGAGTACCTCATGCGGAACAAGCCCTTATCCCTGGCCGTCACCGCCACCGCCGCGCTGGCCGTGACCGCCGGCCTCGGCGCGCTCGCCCCCACCGCGCAGTCCAGCCCCGCCGCCGCCCCGGCCTTCGCGCCCTCGGTGCTGGCCGAGACGCCGGACGGCTTCGCCAGTGTCAACGCCGAGGGCCAGAACGGCACCACGGGCGGCGCCGGCGGCTCCGTCGTGATGGTGAGCGACGGCGACGCGTTCGCCGAGGCCGCCGAGAGCGACGGCGCGCTGATCATCCAGGTGGACGGCTCCATCTCGCTGGACGGCATGCAGGACGTCGCCTCGGACAAGACGATCATCGGCATCGGCTCCTCCGGCGCGATCACCGGCGGCGGCCTGGACGTCGACGGCTCCAGCAACGTGATCATCCGCAACCTCACGTTCACGGGCGCGGGCGACGACGCGATCAACATCACCGACGGCGCCCACCACGTGTGGGTCGACCACTGCGACCTGTCAGGCGCGTCCGACGGCGCCCTGGACATCAAGCGCGGGTCGGACTTCGTCACCGTCACCTACAACCACTTCCACGACCAGCAGAAGAACTCGCTGATCGGCCACTCCGACGGCAACGGCAGCCAGGACCTGGGCAACCTGCGGGCCACGTACCACCACAACTTCTTCGAGGGCACCGCCGAGCGCAACCCGCGCGTCCGCTTCGCCGACCCGGTGCACGTGTACAACAACTACTACCTGGACATCGGCGGCACCGACTCCTACGGGGTCGCCACCGCCATGGACGCGGGCGTGCTGGTCGAGGCCAACTACTTCGAGAACGTCGAGTCGCCCACCAAGATCCAGATCTTCGAGTCGGACCCGGGCCGGCTGGTGGAGCGCGGCAACATCTACGACGGCTCCGGCACCCCCGAGTCCGCCGGCACGGTCACCGAGCCGAGCACCTACTACGACTACACGCTGGACGACCCGGCCGACCTGCCGGGCCTGATCCCCGGCGCCGTCGGCGTCGGCAAGCTCGGCTGACCGGGGGCTGGAATGCGTAGATTCATGGCGGCGCTGCTCGGCGCCGGACTCGCGCTCACCCTGGCCCCCGTGGCCCAGCCGGCGACGGCCGCCCCGGCGGTGGCGGCGGACGCCCCCATCGGCTTCGCCGCCGTGTCCGCGCTGGGGCAGAACGGCACCACCGGCGGCGCGGGCGGCCCGGAGATCAGGGTCTCCGACGCGGCCGGCTTCATCGCCGCGATCGGCGCCGACGGCCCGGTGACCGTGCTGGTCGACGGCATGATCACGCTGCCGGCCGGGATGTACGACGTCAGCTCCGACACCACGATCCTCGGTGTCGGCGCCAACTCGGGCATCACCGGCGGCGGCCTCAACATCGGGCTGCCGGTGGACGACGGCATCACCTCGCCGTCGGCCGACGCGGTGCACAACGTCATCATCCGCAACATGAACTTCCGGGACGCCAGCGACGATTCGATCAACGTCCAGATGTACTCGCACCACATCTGGATCGATCACAACGATCTGGCGGAGGGCTACGACGGCCTGATCGACATCAAGCGCGGCGCCAGCTACATCACCGTGTCCTGGAACCACACGCACAACCACACCAAGAACATGCTCCTCGGCCACGACGACGACAACGGGGCCCAGGACGCCGGATACCTGCGGGTCACCTACCACCACAACTGGTACGACAAGACCCCGCAGCGCAACCCCCGGGTGCGGTTCGGCAATCCGGTGCACATCTTCAACAACTACTTCCTGGACAACAGCGACACCGGCCCCGCCTGCCAGGCGGACTCCGGCTGCCTGGTGGAGAGCAACTACTTCCAGGACGTGGAAGAGCCGATGACCAACAGCTACTCCGGTCCGGAGGGCAATATCGTCGAGCGGAACAACCACTACGAGGGCGAGTGCGGCCCCGCGGTGACCGGCGGCGAGGTCATCGACCCGGGGGAGTTCTACGACTTCACCCTGGACCCGGCCGCCCAGGTCAAACAGATCGTCATGGCCGGCGCGGGCACCGGCGTCGTCGGTCCCTGACGCCCTCGGCTCCGAAGAAGTCAGCCCCCAAAGGGAGTTGAGGGTATGGAGAGCGGCCCTCCCGGCACGGAGGGCCGCTCTTCCCATCCGTGCTGCCGTTCGGGCAGGGCCACCCCCCACGTCTCCGGGCGGTCAGCCGCCCTTGCGCACGGCCCGCAGGTACTCGCGGTTCATCGTGGTGATGGACGCGAGCGGGATGCCCTTGGGGCAGACCGTGGTGCACATCCCGGTGTTGGTGCAGCCGCCGAAGCCCTCGTCGTCCATCGTGTCCACCATGTCCAGCACGCGGCTCTCGCGCTCCGGGGCGCCCTGCGGCAGGACGTTGAGGTGGACGACCTTCGCCGAGGTGAACAGCATGGCCGAGCCGTTGGGGCAGGCGGCCACGCACGCGCCGCAGCCGATGCACTCGGCGTGCTCGAACGCGGTGTCCGCGGCGGCCTTGGGCACCGGGGTGGCATGGGCCTCCGGGGCGCTGCCGGTGGGCGCGGTGATGTAGCCGCCGGCGCCGATGATGCGGTCGAACGCCGACCGGTCCACGACCAGGTCCTTGACCACGGGGAACGCGGCGGCGCGCCACGGCTCGATGTCGATCACGTCGCCGTCGGCGAAGTGCCGCATGTGCAACTGGCAGGTGGTGGTCCGCTCCGGGCCGTGCGCCTGGCCGTTGATGACCATGCCGCAGGCGCCGCAGATGCCCTCGCGGCAGTCGTGGTCGAACGCGACGGGCTCCTCGCCGCGCAGGATCAGGTCCTCGTTCAGGGTGTCGAGCATCTCGAGGAACGACATGTCGGGGGAGATCCCGCTGACCTCGTAGGTGGTCATGGCGCCCTTGGCGTCGGGTCCCGACTGCCGCCAGATGCGCAGGGTGAGGTTCACGCGTAGCTCCGCTGGGTGGGGTGGACGTACTCGAAGACGAGGTCTTCCTTGTGCAGGACGGGCGGCGCGCCCTCCCCTCCGTACTCCCACGCTGCCGCGTAGGAGAATTCCTCGTCGTTCCGCGCGGCCTCGCCGTCGGGCGTCTGGCTCTCCTCGCGGAAGTGGCCGCCGCAGGACTCGGCGCGGTGCAGGGCGTCCAGGCACATCAACTGGGCCAGCTCCAGATAGTCGGCCACGCGATTGGCCTTCTCCAGGGACTGGTTGAGCTCGGTGCCGGTGCCGGGCACCTTGACGCGCCGCCAGAACTCCTCGCGCAGGGCCGGGATGCGGTCCAGCGCCTTGCGCAGCCCGGACTCGCTGCGGGCCATGCCGCACTCGTCCCACAGCAGCTCGCCGAGCTCCCGGTGGAACGAGTCGGGGGTGCGGTCGCCGTTGTTGGACAGCAGGGTGTAGAGGCGGTCGGTCACCTCGAACACGGCCTCGGTGACCGCCGGGTGCTCGGGGGAGACCTCCTCGTGCGGGTGCCGGGCGAGGAAGTCGGCCAGCGTGGCGGGCAGGATGAAGTACCCGTCGGCCAGGCCCTGCATGAGCGCGGAGGCGCCCAGCCGGTTGGCGCCGTGGTCGGAGAAGTTGGCCTCGCCGATGGCGAACAGGCCCGGCACGGTGGTCTGGAGGTCGTAGTCCACCCACAGGCCGCCCATCGTGTAGTGGATGGCCGGGTAGATCCGCATCGGCACCCGGTAGGGGTCCTCGGCGGTGATGCGCTCGTACATCTCGAAGAGGTTCCCGTACTTGGCCTCCACCGCCTCGCGGCCCATGCGGGCGATGGCGTCGGCGAAGTCCAGGTAGACGCCCTGGCCGCCGGGGCCCACGCCGCGGCCCTCGTCGCAGACGTTCTTCGCGGCGCGGGAGGCGATGTCGCGGGGGACCAGGTTGCCGAAGGAGGGGTAGATCCGCTCCAGGTAGTAGTCGCGCTCGTCCTCGGGGATGTCGGCGGGCGCGCGGGTGTCGCCGGCCTCCTTGGGCACCCAGATGCGGCCGTCGTTGCGCAGCGACTCGCTCATCAGCGTCAGCTTGGACTGGTGGTCGCCGGAGCGCGGGATGCAGGTGGGGTGGATCTGGGTGAAGCAGGGGTTCGCGAAGTACGCGCCGCGCCGGTGGGCGCGCCAGATGGCGGTGGCGTTGGAGTTCTTCGCGTTGGTGGACAGGTAGAACACGTTGCCGTAGCCGCCGGTGGCCAGCACCACGGCGTCGGCCATGTACGTGTCCACGCGGCCGGTGATCAGGTCGCGGGCGACGATGCCGCGGGCGCGGCCGTCCACCACGATCAGGTCCAGCATCTCGGTGCGCGGGTGCATCTCCACGTTCCCCGCGGCGATCTGGCGGGAGAGCGCCTGGTACGCGCCGAGCAGCAACTGCTGTCCCGTCTGGCCGCGGGCGTAGAAGGTGCGGGAGACCTGGACGCCGCCGAAGGAACGGGTGTCCAGCAGGCCGCCGTACTCGCGGGCGAACGGCACGCCCTGCGCGACGCACTGGTCGATGATCTCCACGGACACCTGGGCGAGCCGGTGCACGTTGGACTCGCGGGCGCGGAAGTCGCCGCCCTTGACGGTGTCGTAGAAGAGGCGCTGGATGGAGTCGCCGTCGTTGCGGTAGTTCTTCGCGGCGTTGATGCCGCCCTGCGCGGCGATCGAGTGGGCGCGGCGCGGGGAGTCCTGGTAGCAGAACTGGATGACGCGGTAGCCCTGTTCGGCCAGGGTGGCGCCCGCCGCGCCGCCGGCCAGGCCGGTGCCCACCACGATGACGGTGTGCTTGCGGCGGTTGGCCGGGTTGACCAGCTTGGCCTCGAAGCGGCGCCGGTCCCAGCGCTCGGCGATCGCGCCGGCGGGGGCGGCGGTGTCGGCCAGCGGCTCGCCGGTGGTGTAGTCGAGGTAGCTGCCGTGGTGCGTGGTCATTCCACAACTCCCGTCATCACGCCGATGGGTACGGAGAGGAAGCCGGCGGTCAGAACGAGGGCGAGACCGTTGGCGGAGACCTTCAGCAGCCGGTCACGGGTGGCGCTGCCCGCGCCGAGCGTCTGGGCGGCGCCGTAGAAGCCGTGCCGGATGTGCAGGCCGACGGCGAGCATCGCCACGATGTAGATGACGTTGCCGTACCAGGTGTCGAAGGTGGCGACGATGTTCTCGTAGGGGCGGCCGTGCTCGCCGTTGGGGTTCACCGTGCCGGTGGTCAGGTCGAGGATGTGCCAGACGACGAACAGCCCGACGATCACCCCGCCCCAGCGCATCGTACGGGTGGCGTAGCTCGTGCGGCCGCGCTGGTGCACGTACTTCACGGGGCGGGCGGCCAGGTCCCGGCGGCTGAGCTGGTACGCGGCCACTGCGTGCGCGACCACGGCGGCCACCAGGGCGACCCGCATGATCCACAGGAACCACTCGTAGTGCAGCACCGGCTCGCCGATGGTGCGCAGCCAGTGCGCGTAGCCGTTCATGTCGTCGGGGCCGAAGAAGACCTTCAGGTTCCCCACCATGTGCGCGATCAGGTAGGACAGCATGATCAAGCCGCTGACGGCCATGACCGTCTTCTTGCCGATCGTCGAGTCCCACAGCCGTCGCCAGCCGGGCCCGCGGCGGACCGGAGGTGTCTGCCGAGGGGCCGGGGAACGGCGATCAGTGCGCGTCGCCAAAGCCATGATCCGAAGGTAGGGCGGACCCGGAGGATCAGTCCAAGACATAGAACTGCTGATTCCGATAGGCGTAGGCTATCGACATGCAGTTGCAGCAGCTCCGGTATTTCGCGGCCGTCGCCGAGACCCGGCACTTCACCCGGGCGGCGCGCCGCGAGCACGTCGCCCAGCCGTCGCTCTCCCAGCAGATCCGCGCCCTGGAGCGGGAGCTGGGCGCCGAGTTGTTCCACCGCGCGCGCGGCCACATCTCGCTGACCGACGCCGGCGCGGCGCTGCTGCCGCTGGCCCGGCGCATCCTGGCCGACACGGAGACGGCCCGCCGCGAGGTGCAGGAGGTGGCCCAGTTGCGGCGCGGCCGGGTGCGGCTCGGCGCCACGCCCAGCCTGTGCGCCAGCCTGGTGCCCGGCGTGCTGCGGACGTTCCGCGACAGCTATCCGGGCGTCGAGCTGTTCGTCCACGAGGACGGCTCCCAGGACCTGGTGCGGATCCTCGCGGCGGGGGAGCTGGACCTCGCGCTGATCATCACCCCGGTGCCCGGGCAGGCCCCGGCGCTGACCACCGAGGAGCTGCTGCGCGAGGAGCTGGTGGTCATCTCCTCACCGGCCGCCCCACCGCCGGTGCCCGGCCGGTACATCGGCATCGGGGACCTGCGGGACCGGCCGCTGGTGATGTTCCGGCACGGCTACGACCTGCGGGAGCTGACCCTCGCGGCCTGCCACGGCGCGGGCTTCGAGCCGGCGTTCAGCGTCGAGGGCGGCGAGATGGACGCCGTGCTCGGCTTCGTGCGGGCCGGGCTGGGGCTGGCCGTGGTGCCCAGCATGGTCGCCGACCGCTCCGGGCTGCGGGCCACCCCGTTCGCCCCGCCCGGGCTGCACCGCACGATCTCGGTGGCCCACCGGGGCGATGTCTCACCGCCGCGCGCGGCCCGCGAACTCCAGCGCATCCTGCTGAGTCACCGCCGCTGAACGCCGCGCGTGTGCGTCAGGCGTCCGGATCGGCCGGCTCCGCCCGGGCCGCGGCCCGCGCCTCGACCGCCACCGCGGCCAGCGCCAGCAGCCCGCCGGTCAGCAGGAACAGCGGCAGCAGCATCCAGACGAACACCGCGCACAGCGCCCAGCCGAACGCCAGCAGCACCGAGCCCGCCACATCCTCCCGGGCCCGCCCGACGGCCTCCCGCACGGCGCCCGCGGCATCCGCGCCCGGCCGCCAGACCGCCGCGGTGCGCAGCAGCAGCACCGCCCACGCCGCCAGCAGGACCAGCGTGACGGCCTGCATGCCGCCCGAGCCGGGGATCACCCCGGCCTGGGCCAGCGACAGATTCCACAGCAGCACCAGCGCGACGCCGGTGAACGCCAGCCCCGCGAGCCACAGGGCGCGGCAGGCCGCCGCGAAGTCCCGCAGCAGCTCCGCCACCCGCACGCTGTCCCCGGACAGATGCCGCCGCAGATGCGCCGTGCCGGCCGCCAGCGCCGGAAGGGCGGTGACGACCGGCAGAGCCAGCAACGCGACCAGGGCACCGGTGATGACGACCTCGCCGAAGAGGGCCAGGCCGGTGTTCCACCGCCGGTTCGCCGTGCGGTCCATGGTGCTCAGCCCTTCAGTCCCTGCGTGGCCACACCCTCGACGATATAGCGCTGGAAGAGGATGAAGAAGATCAGCACCGGAACGAGCGCCAGCATCGCCGCCGCCATCTGGCCGCCGTAGTCCGACACACTCGTCTGGTCGGCGAACTGCCGCAGCATGAGCGGCAGCGGGTACTTGTCCGGGCTGCGCAGATAGATCAGCGGCGCCAGGAAGTCGTTCCAGCTCCAGATGAACGCGAAGATCGACGCCGTCGCCAGCACCGGCCGCATCAGCGGCAGCATGATCGAGTAGAAGATCCGCAGATGCCCCGCGCCGTCGATGCGCGCCGATTCGTCCAGCTCCCGCGGCACGTTCCGCATGAACTGCACCATGAGGAAGACGAAGAACGCGTCGGCCGCCAGGAACTTGCCGACCAGCAGCGGCAGATAGGAATCCGTCCAGCCGATCTCGTTGAACATGATGAACTGCGGAATGATCACCACGTGGAACGGCAGCAGAAGCGTTCCGATCATCAGGGAGAAGAAGAGCTTCCGCCCCGGAAACTCGATGCGGGCGAAGGCGTAGGCCGACACCGAACACGACAGACAGACGCCGATCACCGAACCGACGGCCAGGAACACCGAATTACCGAAGTAGTTCCAGAACGATATGCCACCGATTCCGTCCAGCGCCGAACGGAAGTTGTCCATCGTGGTCTCGTCCGGAATCAGTCCCGTCTCGCCGATGATCTTGTCCGTCGGCCGGAACGACGACAGCAGCATCCACACGCCCGGGTAGAGCATGACCACGAGCAGCGCCCACACGAAGAGGTGGAACCCCACCGTCCGGAGGGTGCGCCGCCGCTTGGCGCGCCGCTGGAGCTGATCCGCTTCCGGCCGCTGCCCGGTCGGCCGGTCAGTGAGGGTGGTGGCGCTCATCGGCCCTCCCCGGAGTAGTGGACCCAGTACCGCGAGGTGCGGAAGAAGATCAGCGTGATGATGCCCACCACGATGACCAGCAGCCAGGCCATCGCCGCGGCGTAGCCCAACTGCCCCTGGCCGAAGCCGCGCTGGTACAGGTACAGCGTGTAGAACAGCGTCGAGTTGGCCGGACCGCCGCGCCCGCCGGAGATGATGAACGCGGAGCCGAAGATCTGGAAGGAGTGGATCGTCTCCAGCACCAGGTTGAAGAACAGCACCGGCGACAGCATCGGCAGCGTGATCCGCGTGAACTTGCGCCACGCGCCCGCCCCGTCCACCTCCGCCGCCTCGTACAGCTCACCGGGGATCTGCTTGAGACCGGCCAGGAAGATCACCATCGGCGCGCCGAACTGCCAGGCGGCCAGCAGGATCATCATCGGCATCGTCTTGCCCGGGTCGCCGACCCAGCCGCCGTTCCAGGTGCCGAAGAAGGCACCCATGTCGTCGATGATGCCCTCGTCGTTGAACATCGCCTTCCACACGATGGCGATGGAGACGCTCGCCCCGATCAGGGAGGGGGCGTAGAACATCGAGCGGTAGGGGCCCTTGCCGCGCCGCCGGTTGTTCAGCAGCATGGCCACGCCCAGCGCGGCGGCCAGCTTGATCGGCGTGCCGACGACCGCGTAGGTCAGCGTGACCTCGACGGAGTCCATGAACCGCGGGTCGTCGATCAGGCGGGTGAAGTTGTCGAAGCCGATCCACTCGCCGCCGCGAATGGGGTGGTAGTTGGTGAACGCCAGGTAGAGCGAGGCGATCATGGGCCCGGCCGTCAGGGCTATGAAGCCCAGCAGCCAGGGAGCGAGGAAGGCGTAGCCGGCCCGGCTCTCGGCGGCCCGCCGCGACGGCCGCTTGGTCTGCGGCCGTCGCGGGAGCTTGCCGGTCTCCGGTGCCCGGGACGCCTCATGGGCGAGGGTCATGCGGAGCTTCCGTTCATCATCCGTACGTCGGGTCGGTGCGGGACGTCACGAGGTCACCAGCAGGTTCTCGGCCTCGGAGAAGAAGCGCTCGACGAACTCGTCCACGTCGATCTGCCGGAAGCTGAACTCCTGGCCCAGCACCTCGACATACTCGGTCTCCAGGGCACCGAAGCCCTCCGGCTGGAACGGCACGGTGGCGGTCGCGTTGCCCTCGTCGCGCAGCCGCTGCTCGAACTCGATGATCCGCTGGTCCAGGCTGCCCTCCTCGACATCCAGGGCGTCCAGGCGGCCCGACGAGGCCGGGATGCCCAGGTCGGTGCCGATGATCTGGCCCGCCTCCGGGTCGTTGATGAGGAAGTCGATCAACTGCGCGGCCTCCTCCGGGTGCTCGGAGTTGGCGCCCATGGCGAGCTGCATGGTCGGCTTGAAGAACGCGTGCTTCTGCCCGTCCGGGCCCGACGGCAGCGGCAGGAGCTGGATGTTCTCGCTGCCCAGGTCGGTGGAGTAGGAGTGCAGGAAGTTGTCCCAGTGGAACTCCGCCGCGGCCTCGTTGCTGGTGAAGCCGCTCTTGGGCAGAAGCTGCTCACCGCGCTCGGCCGGGAAGGTGACGTCCTCCGGCGAGCGGATCGGCTCCGCGGTGTTGATCCAGTCGCGCAGGTCGTCCTCGGTGAAGTTCATCTCGCCGTTCTCCGCGAACGGCTCGATGCCCTGCTGGATGAGGTTCGCCATGAACAGCCACCACGTCATGGTGTAGTCGCCGCCGCCGTACACCTGCGGGTCCATGTCGGCGCCGGCCGCGCTGACCTCGGCGATGAAGTCGTTGTACTCCTCCCAGGTGTAGTCCCACTCCGGCGGGTCGATGCCCAGCTCCGCCAGCAGGTCCGGGTTGTACATGAGGGCCAGCGTGTTCGTGCCGGTGGGCACCGCCACGAGCTGCTCGTTGGCCTCACCGGAGGAAAGCAGTTCCTCGTCTATCTGAGAAACGTCGAGCGAGCCGCCGTCGGTGAATTCGCTCATGTCGTACAGCAGGCCTTGATTGGCGTATTCCAGCAGGCGCGAGACGTCCATCTGCATGACGTCCGGCAGCTCCCCGGAGGTGGCGTCCGTGCTGCGCTGCGTCCAGTAGTCCTGGAACTCCGCGAAGCTGGTCTGAACCGTGATATTCGGGTTCGCCTCCTCGAAGAGGTCGATCGCGGCCTCGTACCGCTGGGCGCGCTCGTCCGCACCCCACCAGGTGAAGTTGAGCGTGATGTCGCCACCTCCCTCACCGCTGTCGCTGTCGGAACCACCGCACGCGGTAAGTGCCAGCGAACCCGCGAGGGCCAGGGCGAGACCACTCATCGCGGTCTTTCTGATTGACATAGGAGCCTCCCTGCTCTGCCAATGCGTAACAGCACTTCAGGAGCGGTGTCACAGCCTTCTCAGCCCCCGGCGGCACCCGAAGTGAATCGTTACAATACCGTCGGGGTCGGCGGGGGCAACCGGACGGCGGGTAACTATTCGGAAACGCCGTTGCGGTCCTTACGACCTCTGTCAACGGCCTCAGATTTGTTGCAAGTTACAGCAGTTGCACGCGGTAACAGTGGTGGCACGGGCCGCCCGGGATCCTCCGGGCGGCCCGGCGTGCAGGCCCTGTCCGGCCGATCTTGCCGGGCCCACGCCGCCATACACGGCACCTCGCTGCTCCCCCAGACTTCTCCCCCAGCTAACGCTGGGAGGTGCCCCCAGGGAGGTGCCCCCAGCCGAATCGCGCGAGTACGTCCCCCAGCCTGGCGGCTGGGAGGTGCCCCATGCGTACGAGTGGCGATCCGGTGCCTTGCTGGGGGTACCTCCCAGGCCCCCAAGGGCCTGGGGGAGCACCGCGTCATGGGGGTACCTCCCAGGCCCCCGAGGGCCTGGGGGAGCCAGGGGCTGATCCTCCCCCAGACTCCGTCCGGGGGGACCCCCATCGACCGACCGGACAGGACCTAACCATTCAGCGCTGGCTAACCAGTCACATACCGGATGGCGGGTCGCGCCGGACGGTCCATGTCCGCCCCGATGAAGAAGCCCGGGTGCGGCGGCTGGTTGTAGGCCACGTTCTGCCAGGCGACCCCGAGGCGGTACTGCGGGTCGTGCATCAGGGTGCGCAGGCGCAGGTCCGTCTCCTCGGTGGTGGTGAAGAGCCGCAGCGCCGACTCGTCCTGGGTGCGGTAGATGACCTCCTCACGCCAGTCGCCGTACAGGTCGGCCTGGAGCACGGGGTTCCCCTTGGTCCAGTTGTTGGTGTACGTGCCCTCGGGGTGGAAGATCTCGTTCTGCGCGCCGTTCTCCCAGTCCCACTTGGCGATGTACGGCACGCCCGCGGGGTCACTGGCCTCGTTGAACGTGTGGTCGAGGATCTCGCGCAGCGGATCGCCGTCCCACCAGATCATGTGGTTGGCCGACGGGATGGTGTTGCCCAGCAGGGTGCCGTCGGCCGCGCGCAGCTCGCCCTCGCGGGAGTTCCACGCGCCGGTCGCGGTGACCGCCCAGCCCTCGGCGCCAGCGTGGGTCGGATCGATGTCGCCGGCCGTGCCGCGCCCGATGTCGCGGCTGGCGGGCATGTCGTAGAGGATCTCGCCGGTGGCGGCGTCCCGGAACGTGGCGCCCCGGTTGCCCGACGCGCTCATGCTCTCGTGGACGGCGAACACCTCCAGCCCCGGCCGGCTCGGGTCGAGATCGCTGACGTGCGCGGCGTCGCCGTGGCCGAGACCGGTGTTGTAGAGGGGAGTGCCGTCGTCGTCGATGGTGAGCGAGCCGTAGACGATCTCGTCCCTGTGGTCGCCGTCGACGTCGGCGACGGACAGGTTGTGGTTGCCCTGTCCCTCGTACTCGTCGCCGTACTCGTCCGAGTCGAACGTCCAGCGCGCCTGAAGCGACTCTCCGTCGAAGTCGAAGGCGGCCAGCGTGGTGCGCGTGTAGTAACCGCGCGCGAAGACGACGGAGGGGTGTTCGCCGTCCAGATAGGCCACGCCCGCCAGGAAACGGTCGACGCGGTTGCCGTAGCAGTCGCCCCAGGAGCAGGTGTCCCCGCGGCCGGGCACGTAGTCGACCGTGTCCACGGCCGCGCCGGTCTCGCCGTCGAAGACGGTCAGGAACTCGGGGCCGGAGAGCACGTACCCGCCGCTGTTGCGGTGGTCGGCGTTCGCGTCACCGATCACGGTGCCGGTGCCGTCCACCGTGCCGTCGGCGGTCTTCATCGCGACCTCGGCGCGGCCGTCGCCGTCGAGGTCGTAGACCATGAGCTGGGTGTAGTGGGCGCCGGCCCGGATGTTCCGGCCGAGGTCGATGCGCCAGAGCTGCTCGCCGTCGAGCGTGTAGGCGTCGACGATGACGTTGCCCGTGTAGCCGGAGCGGGAGTTGTCCTTGGCGTTGCTCGGCTCCCACTTCTGCACGATCTCGTAGGTGCCGTCGCCGTCGAGGTCGCCCACGCTGGCGTCGTTGAGGTGGTAGGTGTACGCCTCCCCGGTCGGGGTGACGCCGCCCGCCGGGCGGTTGACCGGGATGTCGCGGTACTGCTCGGCCCACACGCCGAACTCGTCCGTCCACTCGGGCGGCTGGCCGCCGCCCACCGTCCGGACGCGGTAGACGGACTCGGTGGTGCCGTCGGGATCGGTGAGGCTGGTGGCGCCGCTCAGCGGGGTGCGGGTGATGCGCTCACCGTCGCGGTAGACGTGAAAGGCGATGTTCTCCCGGTCGAGACCGAGCATCCGCCAGCTCACGAAGACACCGTCCTCGGTGGTCACGGCCACCGGGGCGCGGTCCAGGTTCTCCATGGCACGGACCGGCGCACCGGCCGCGCTGGCCGGCCCGGGCAGCGTCACCGCGACGGCGGCGAACGCGGCGAGTCCGGCCAGGCCGGCGACGGCGAGGGGTCTGTGTCTGTTGCGTCCGGTCACGGGGACGGCGGCTCTCCTGCCCATCCGGTGCTCCTTTGCTTCCTCGGACGAGGGACTCCGTCGAGACGGGGGATCGATTTATGAATCGATTCATTCATGGGCCGTGCAGGTGGCCCGGGAACGACACCGATAGCAAGCGCTTTCGGCTGCACCGGAGTGTGGCAACGGTTGATCGGATTCGTCAAGAGTTGTGCAAGCCTGTGTGAGCGGGCGGTGTGCCCTGCGGGCGGCAGCGGCCGGTGGCCGGAATCGCAACGGGCGGACGGCGTGGGGGCGTTGGGCCGGTCATCGCCGCCGACATGACCGCCCGTTTCCTCGTCCTGGAAGATCTCTCGCCCCGCGTCGCCCTGGACCGGCTGCTTCGACGGGACGGAGCGGCAGCGCACGGCGAGCGACTGACCGCGTTCGCCCGCGCCCGCGGCGCGCTGAGCGCGGCCACCGCGGGGCGGTCCGACACCTACTACGCCCGCCGGGCCGGGCTGGGACCGGTTGACGCCGCGGGGGACCGGGCCGGACGATTCGCCCCGCTCCGCGACGAAGCGATCGCACACGCCTCGGCACTCGGGGCGCCCCTCGACGGCCGGGCTGCCCACGAACTCGCCGCGGCCATGGGCGAGCTGGCCGCTCCCGGCCCCTTCCTCGCCCTGAGCAACGGCGACTCGGAAGCCAACAACATCCTGCTCCACGCCTCCGGGCCCGCCGACGCCCGCCTCATCGACTTCGAATTCGCCGGCTACACCCACGCGTTGACCGATGCCGTGTGCCTGTACGTTCCCGGCCCGGCCTGGCTGACGGTGGGCGATCCGGCCACCACGGGTCTCGCCGACCACTACCGCCGCGCCCTGGCTCGAGGCATCCCGGAGGCCGAGGACGACCGGCGGTACGGGACGGCCTTGCCGCGGCCTGCGTGTCCTGGGCGCTCATTCGCCTCCAGCGATTCGCCACGCTCGACACCCGCTCACCGGGGGACCTCAGCCGGCTCCAGCTCATCGCGACGCTGGAAGCCGCCGCCCACACCGCCGAGACCCACCGGGCCGTGCCCCGCCTCACCTCCTGGATCCGCCGTATCGCCGCCGTCCTGCGCCGCCGCTGGCCCGACGCCGACCAGGACTTCTCCGATTCGGCGAGGTTCCCGCCCTACCGAGCACGGCACTGAGCCCGAGCGCCCCTTTCGCACCGAAGTCCGGCCACCGGATGACCGGAACCGAGGCACCGGCGGTGGGCCGCGGGCTGTCAGTCGCCTGGTGCGTGATCCGCGTCAGATCTTCCACCGGGATGGGGAGGCCGCTTTGCCGATCACGGGTGAACAGGTCGCCGGGCACGCGTTTCCGCGGTAGTTGTACGCGGACTCGTACTTCCCCGCGGCCGATTGAGGACCGTCAATGGGTGCCGTCAGGCATGAGACCGCGGAGCATGGCGATCTGCCCCAGGTGTGCGAGGGAGTCCGTGAGCAGACCCCGCAAGCGCTCCTCGACCGTGTGCTCGTTGCCCAGCGTGGGGCTGACGACGATCCGGCCGAGATCGTCGTCAGGTGCCGCCCGCAGGTAACGCTCCGCCAGGTCGTGGACGGCGCCGTGGTAGGCGAGCAGGACCTGGCTTCCCGGGCTGCGGAAAGCCGCCGCCTGCGCGGCCGAGTGCCCGAAACCGGTGTCGGACGGATCCGCGGGACGACCGAAGCGATCGGCCCAGCCATCCGACAGCCACCGCTGGGGGGCGCCCATGAGCTCGGACAGATTCCGGTCCTGACCTCGTGCGACGTGCCAGGCGAGCCACCCGATGCCGTTGCTGCCGGGTGACGGCCTCCAGTCGAGGGCGGCCTCCCCGACACCGTCCACCGACTTGATCAACTCACTCCGAACGCGCCGGAAGAGCCCCAAGGCCAGTCTCTGCCACCCGTCTTCCCTCGCCACCCGCGGCCCCTCTCACGCTCCCGGTCAACGTAACGCAGACCTCATCCTGCGGCAGGCCGGTCCCGGGTGCAGCCAGGTTTTCTTTCGTGCGCCTGCGGAGCCATTCGTCGCGGGCCGGCCGCCAGGCGCGTACGCACCGGCAAACTCGCCGCCTGATCCGCGGGGCGCCGTCAGCTCGCTGCCACAACCGGCTGCCGGAGGATCGTCCTGAGTTTCGCCGGCTCCGTGCGGCGGGGGTCGCTGAGGTAGATCTCGTGGTGGTGCCCGGTCACGCGCAGGTTGTTGGCGGCGAGGTACTCGTGATGGAGCCTGGCCAGTGCCGGGCCCTCGTCGTCGTAGGGGCCGATGTGCAGGAGCTGAGCGCTGGTGCCCTCGTGCAGGGTCTCGCCACGGAGGTCGGCGATCGCGGTGAGGCCCTTCTTCGCCAGCGCGGCCCGTTTGGCCTCCTTGAACAGATCGTCGGTGATCCAGTCGGGCCGGCTGATGAGCATGCGCCAGTGCCAGGCGTCCTTGGCGCGGGTGGTGAACACCTCCGGGTCGTCGGACCACCACAGTCCTTCGAGCGGCCCGACGACGAAGTCCCGGCCGAGCGTGCGTTTGCTGGTGAACTTGATCGTGTAGGCGACGGAGTACAGCGCCTCCACGGCGCGGGCGTAGTCGGCGCTCGTGTTGGGGTCGCCGCGGCCGTCGATGGCGAAGAACTGCTGGGCGGGCACCTCGACCAGCGCCCAGTCGGTGTTCGCCGGCGCGTAGCAGCGCCTGAGTTCTCGTTTGATGTCGTACTTGCTGTCGTTGCTGATCATTGCTGTCCGCCTTCCTGATCGGAGGTGTTGTTGGGTGTGGCCAGTTCCGCCCGGTAGTTGGCCAACCACTGCTGCTCGGCGGTCAGTTGGGCCAGCGTGTAGTCGAAGATGGCGCGCACGAAACCGGGCAGGTCGCCCTGGGCGTCGCGGGCCGCGCCGATGGCGGCGATCTTCGCCGTCAAGGCCGCGGCCCGCCGGTCGAGCGCGGCCCGCAGGCGCTCGGGCGGGATGACCGGCTGGTTGGCCAGGCCGACCAGGACGGGCGGGAAGACCGGCCGGAGTTCGGCCACGGCCGCCTCGGCCGCCCGTGCGCACGCCCGGCGCCCCTCGGCCGTTGGCCCGTAGACCCGGCGGGCCTTTCCCCGCGCCGCTCGCGGGGCGTCGACCTCGGTGATCAGGCCGCGGTCGCGGAGCCGGGTCAGCAGGTAGTAGATCGAGCTGAAGCCCATCTCGGTCCACTCGCGCATGCCGCGGGTGCTGATGACCTCGTCCAGCTCGTAACCGTGTCTCGGCTTCTCCACGAGCAGGCCGAGCAACGTCAGTTCGGCGGGTGTCAGTTCGGCGGCCACGGTCATTACTCTAGTACTGGAATAAAGGCGGGTCCGGCATCCGGCGTAATCGGTTCGCGTGCCGGCGGGCCGCGCAGTAGGTTCCCGGCGCATGCACATCAGAACCGCCACCGCCGACGACGCCGACTTCCTGATCAGCATGCTGCTGGAGGCGTTCAACTGGTCCGGTGACCAGGGTTTCACCCGGGAGCAGATCATGACCGCGCCGGACATCGCGCACTATGTGGCCGGCTGGCCGCGGGCGGGCGACTTCGGGGTGATCGCGGAGGACGAGGCGACGGGCGAGCGCGCCGGTGCGGCCTGGGCCCGGCTGATGCCGGCCGACGACCCCGGGTACGGCTTCGTGGCGCCCGACGTTCCCGAGATCACCATCGCCGTGGCCCCGGAGTACCGCGGGCGCGGCGTGGGGCGCGCCCTGCTGGACGCGCTCCTCGCGGCGGCGGCGGACGCCGGGCTGACGCGGCTGAGCCTCAGCGTCGACGACGGCAACCCGGCCCGCCGCCTGTACAGGTCCCGCGGCTTCACGAAGGTCGGCCGCGAGGGGGACTCGGACACGATGCTGCTGCACCTGACCTGAGCCGCGGTCAGGGATGAGGGCGCGGGCAATCGTTCACGGTTGCCCGCCCTCCGCCGTAACCGTTCGGTCCCACCAGGCGGGGACGAGGGCGGTCAGCATCAGGAGCGCGGTCAGGGCGAATGCCCAGGGGTAGCCGGTCAGGCCGGCCACCGCGCCGAAGCCGACCGCGCCGATGCCCATGCCGGCGTCGTAGGCGATGTTCCACAGGGCGCTGACCGTTCCGTACCCGGAGGCCGGGACCCGGGAGTACATCAGCGTGATGGTCGCGCTCTGGGTGATGCCGAAGCCGACCCCGAACACGGCCGCACCCACGACGACCGCGACGGGGACGCCCGTGAGGGCGACGACGAGGATGCCGGCGGCGGAGGCGACCAGCCCCGGCACGACCAGCCCGGCGGCTCCGCGCCGGTCGGCGCGCCGGCCGGCGAACCAGCGGGACGCGGTCGCGGCGGCCGGTTGCACGAAGAGAGCCGCGGCGACCACGCCGGAATGGCCCGGCGCCAGGGCCAGCGGCAGAAAGGTGACAACGATCCCCGCGCCCACCGCCGTCACCGCGAACACGGCCGTGGGGCGGCCGAGCGCGCCGGAACGGGCCCCGGCGAAGATCCCCAGGGGCGGCCCCGCCGTCGCCTCCCGGCCGGGCAGGCCCGGGACGGCGGCGATGGAGACCAGGGCGATCCCCGCCGCCGCCCAGCAGACGGACCCGTACCCCGTGTGCGATGCCAGCCAGGCCCCGAGCGGCAGGCCCACCAGCGACGGCACACCGGCCATGACGCCGATCAGGGCCAGACCCTCCCCGCGGCGTTCGGGCGGGATCAGCGACGCCGTCAGCGCCCCACCCGCGACCAGGGTGAACGCGAAGCCCAGCCCCCGGACCAGGCACACCGCCACGATCCACGCCATGTTCTGGGACACGGTCAGGACCAGTGCCGGAGCGCCCAGCAACAACAACCCCGCCCCCAGCATCACGCGATACCCACAGCGCGCGGCCAGCCAGGGAGCCATCAGCTCGCCGGCCACCGTGGCCAGCATCAGCGCACCGGTGACCAGGCCCGCCGTGCCGCTGCCCCCGCCCGGCGCGCTCTGCGCGTACGCCGGTACGACCGACAGCAGCAGATAGAAGCTCGCCGAGGAGCCGACGACCGTCACAAAGCGCAAGAGCAGCGGGCGGGTCACCAGACGCGGCCGCGCCCCGGCGACAACTCGGTCCCCAGGACCGGCGGATGAGGCCATGAGGTGAAACCTAGGGGACGGAGCCGCCCGGCGCTGCTGGTGATCACTGGACGGCCCGCCGGCTCGGCCGCGCCGGGCCCGGCCCGGATCGCGTGATCCCGGCCGGGCCGTCGTTCGCCCGCCGGTCAGTCCGCCAGGCCGGCGAACATGCCGGGGGCGTAGGACCCACCCCTCATGCGCGCGATCACGGCGAACCGGTTGGCGGCGTTGATCATGGCGATCAGGGAGATCAGCGCGGCGATCTGGTCCTCGTCGAAGTGCTTGCTCACCTGGGCCCACGTCTCGTCCGACACACCCTCGTGGGCGTCGGCGAGCCGGGTGCCCTCCTCGGCGAGCGCCAGCGCGGCCCGCTCGGCCTCGGTGAACACCGTGGACTCGCGCCAGGCGGCGACCAGGTTGAGCCGGAGCGCCGTTTCGCCCGCCGCGGCGGCCTCCTTCGTGTGGAGGTCGACGCACCAGCCGCAGCCGTTGATCTGGCTGGCGCGCAACTCCACCAACTCCTGGAGGGACTTGGGCAGCGACGACTCCTGGATCGCCAGGCCGACGTTGTAGAACCGCTTGGAGACCTTCGCGCCGATCGGGTTGGTCATCAGGTTGATACGGGGTTCCATGGCTTCGCCCTCTCGTTCGTACGGCGTTGTGACGACCATGGAGATGCCGGCCACCCGGTCCCTGTGACAGCCCGGCGATGTGACCTGCTTCACCGATCGCGGGTGTCACAGAGCCGGCTGGTCCGGCGTCTTGTGCGTGAATCGTCGGGAACGAACAGGCAGGAGCCGGCCATGAGTGGGGGCAGTGAGCGAACGCGGGACAGGGCCGAGCCGCTCGCCCGGGGCGGCCATATGGACGCCGCCACCGAGGCGTTCGTGACCCACCGCAACCTGCTGTTCACCGTCGCCTACGAGATGCTCGGCTCGGCCGCCGACGCGGAGGACATCCTCCAGGAGGTCTGGCTGCGCTGGGCCGGCGTCGATCTCGACGAGGTGCGGGACCGGCGCGCGTTCCTGGTCCGGATCACCACTCGCCAGGCGCTGAGCCGGCTGCGGACGCTCCGCCGGCGCAAGGAGTCCTACGTCGGCCCCTGGCTGCCCGAACCGCTGCTGACCGCGCCCGATGTGGCCGAGGACATCGCGTTGGCGGACAGCGTCTCGATGGCGATGCTGCTGGTGATGGAGACACTCGGCCCGACCGAGCGCGCGGTGTTCGTGCTGCGCGAGGTGTTCGACCTCGACTATGACGAGATCGCGGCAGCCGTCGACAAGACCCCGGCCGCGGTCCGCCAGATCGCCCACCGGGCCCGGGCCCACGTCGCGGCGCGCCGCCCGCGCGGGGCGGTTTCCCCGGCCGAGGCCCAGGACGCGCTCGCCGCGTTCCAACGGGCCGTCGAAACGGGCGACTTGCAGGGCCTGCTCGACATGATCGCTCCGGATGTCGTCCTGCTGACCGACGGCGGCGGAGCCGTGCGGGCGGCGCTGGAGCCCGTCACGGGCGCCGGCAGGGTGGTCGACGTGCTGAGCAGGATCTCCGCCGCGGCGTCGCTGCGGCCGGCGCGGGTCAACGGACATCCGGCGCTGATCGTCCGGCTGGGCGGCCGGATCGACACCGTCCTGGCGATGCGCCTCGACGAAGGCCTCATCACCGGGCTCTACGCCGTCCGCAACCCCGAGAAGTTGTCCTTCGTCGAGCGGGAGACCACGGTGAGCCGCCACGTCCGGGGCCCCTCGGAAGCGGAGTGAGACGCGCGGTGCGGGAACGGGCGGTTGGCGCCCGTATACTCGCTGTCACACGGCCCCGCCGATACCACCCCGGCGGGGCCGTTGTTCATCGTTCAAGGCCCTCGGGCGACGTGAACGCGGTTGTTCCTGCCCACGGGGCGGGAGCATGCTGACCCGGTGACCGACGCCGTCCCCCCGGAGCCGGACTGCTGGCTGCACCCGGACATCGAGCCCCGCCCGTCCCCGATCGCGGGGACCGGACTGTTCGCCCGGGCCCGCGTTCCCGCCGGGACCGTGGTGTCCCGCCTCGGCGGGCGGCTGGTGTCCTGGCCGGAGTTGGACGAGTTGTTCGCGGAGGCCGCGCGGCTGCCCGACGCGCCGTTCATCGACACCATCACGGTGACGGAGACCGCGCACCTGGTGCTGCCGCCCCGGCGGGCCAACGGGTACGGCAACCACAGCTGCGACCCGAACACCTGGTGGGCCGGCGACTACGGCTTCGCCGCCCGCCGGGACATCGCCGCGGGGGAGGAAGTCACCTCCGACTACGCCACGACGAGCGCCGCGCCGGACTTCTCCCTGACCTGCTCCTGCGGATCACCGCGCTGCCGCGGGCTGATCACCGCGGAGGACTGGCGGCTGCCCGAGCTTCAGGAGCGCTACGGCGACCACTGGGTGCCGGCCCTGGCCGCGCGGATCGCCCGGGGCGCTTGATCGTCGCCGTTCATGGTCCGGGGCGGGACGGCCGCCCCGGACCATGGCGGGCTCAGCCGACCCGGGTGAGGACCAGGCCGTTGAGGTGGCCGGTCTGCCCGTACACCGTTACGTTCAACTGGCCGTCCTGAACGGACACCAGCGTGAACGTCTGCCGCGTGACCGAGTTACGGGCGGGAATGACCTGACCGCGGTCGCCGCCCTCGAAGACGAACCCGGAACGCGACGCCCCGGCCGGGTCGCCGACATGGGCCGTCACCGCGTAGGTGCCGTTGGGCACGTCCGTCTTGAACTCGTACCTGCCCTCGAAGTACGCGACGAAGTCGCGCTCCATGGCGTCGAAGCCCTCGCCCCGGTCGCGCGAGATCACGTTGGCGGTGTCCGTGAACCCGTACCCCAAATCGGGCGAGTACAGCGTCTCGGTCGTCACCCCGGCGAAGCCGTCGGCCACCAGGGCGCCGACCGGGCCGAAGTCGAAGCGCTGGTCGGCGGTGAGCGTTTCGAGCCGCAGCTTGGCCGAGGGCGGCGACTGGCCCTTGCCGTTGACGGCGATCACCCGCACCTCGTAACGCGTCGACTCGGCGAGCCCGCCGAGGTCCGCCAGCGGGATGGGCGAGGTGGTGGCCGGCGTGAATTCGGCGTCAGCGTCGTCCTTCGGCCGGGTCTGCACCCGGTACAGATCCGCCCCCGGAACGGCGTCCCAGGTCAGCCGCGCGCCCTCGTGCGAGACGCCCGTGGCGGTCACCCCGGCCGGCCGGTCGGGCCGCTCGCGGGGCGGGCCGGTGTTCTCCACCTCGGCGGCCAGCGGAACGTCCAGCCCGGCGACGTCCTGGGCTATCAGGCGCGCCATCTGAACGGCGCCGTACTCCTGAAAGTGCGTCTCGTCGATGGTGCCGTTGGGCCGGTTCGGGTAGACGCCCGGCGGCACGTGCAGGAACACCGACTTGGCCTCCAGCGGACCGATCGAGTCGAGGTAGGCGCGGCTGGACGCGGACAGGTCCACCAGCGGAACGTTCTCCTGCTCCGCCACCTCGACGGCCTTCTCGACATACTCCGGGAAGGAGACGTTGAACAGGCCGGTTGCCGCGTTGAAGTCGCGGCGCGAGACGGGGGTGACGATGACCGGGATGGCGCCCCGCTCACGGGCCCCCGCGATGTAGTCGTTGCGCAGGTATTCCTGGTAGTCCTCGGGCGGGGTGTAACGCTCGGGGCGGCTGATGGTGGCGTCGTTGTGGCCGAACTGGACGAACAGGTAGTCGCCCGGCTGGATCTCGTTCAGGATCGCGTCCAGCCGGCCCTGCTCGATGAACGACCGGGAACTGCGGCCGCCGATCGCGTGGTTGGCGATTGTGACGTCCTCGGAGAAGAACCGGTCGATCACCTGGCCCCAGCCCATCTGGGGTGCCCAGTACGGGTCGTAGGTCTGTGCCGTGGAGTCGCTGGCGATGTATACCGTCGGGCGCCCGTCGTCCTCGGCCGCCGCGGCGGTGCCCGGCAGCGCCAGGCCGGCCGCCGTGGCGGCGGCGGTGACAAGGCCGATGAGCCCGGCCCTGAGCACGGCGCGTCTGCGGCGCCGTCCCGTGCGTGGTTGCGCTGTTCCGCCCATCCCTCAACTCCTTCGATGACGCTGGGCAGCGGCCCGCCGCGCACGCCCGGCCGCCGCCGGAGAGCCCCGCATGAATCGATTCATTCAAGGAGTCGGCGCAGGGCCGGGCTCGTTGGGGTTCAGGGGTCGGTGGCATGAATCGAGGCGCGCATGGCAAGCGCTTACTGATCGCCGGGAGTTTTCCAACGACGTTACGGAACCGTCAAGACCCGGGCACATTGTGCGCGTTGAGCGGTCGAGTGGTACGACGAACGGTGCCCGGACGGTCGGTGCGGCCGCACCCGGGCGCCCCATAACCTGCCCTCATGCTGCAATTGCGGATCATCACGCCCCCGGACCGCACCGACGAGGTGGTCGCGCTGCTGGAGACCACCGTGGGTGTGGCCCACGTCATGGTCCTGGCGGGCGCCGCCCGGGAGCCGGCCGGTGACGTCGTCGTGGGTGACGTGGCGCGCGAGGCGGCTGACGAACTGCTGGAGGAACTCCGCGAGTTGGGGCTCGATTCGACCGGCGCCATCACGGTGCAGGGCCTCGATCTGTCGCTGTCCGTGCGGTCGGACCGGGCCGAGGACGCCGCGCCGGGCGAGGGCGTGGACGCCGTGCTGTGGGAGTCGTTGCGGGACGCGACCGACGACGAGTCCCGGCTGAGCTTCACCTACCTCGCCTTCCTGGCGGTGGCGACGATGCTGGCGGCCTGCGGCGTGATGCTGGACAGCGCGATCCTGATCGTCGGCGCCATGGTGGTGGGGCCGGAGTTCGGCCCGCTGGCGGGGCTGTGCACCGGGCTGCTCCTGCGGACCGGGCGGGCGGCGTGGCGCTCCCTGCTCGCGCTCCTCGTCGGCTTTCCGGCGGCGATGCTGGTCACCTGCGGCTTCGCGCTGCTGATGGACGCGTTCGGGCTGTTCTCCCGGGAGATGTTCGACCAGCCGCATCCGGCGAGCGAGTTCGTGTGGCAGCCGGACATGATGTCGCTGGTGGTGGCGATGCTGGCCGGGGTGGTGGGCATCCTGTCGCTGACCTCGGCCAAGGCGGGCGCCCTGGTGGGCGTGGCGATCTCGGTGACGACGGTGCCGGCGGCGGGGCACGCCGCGCTCGCGCTGAGCTACGGTCAGTACCACGACGCCCAGGGGTCGATGATCCAGCTCGGGGTCAACCTGGTGGGGATCCTGCTGGCGGGCACGCTCACCCTTCTCGCCCAGAAGCTGCTCTGGGCGAGGGTGCGGAACGCACAGCGGGCGTCGGCCCTCCGCGACCTGGACCTCAAGAGGGCCGGGCGGTGAGGTCGGCCGCCGGCGCGGCCGGCTCCGGGGCCGGCGACCGGAGGCGGCGCGTTCATGTCCGGGAGCGGACCGCCGCAGCGAGTCGCGCGTAGACCGGCCGCTTCATGGCCTCCCGGTGGGCACGGCGATGCTGGTAACGTCCGCGGGGTACTGAGATCCCGGTTGCTCATGGGGGAGTTGAGGTGCGGTACCCGGTCGCGCTGCTTGTCCCGTTGCCGCGTCGGCTGCCGCGGCTGCGCCGCTGAGCCGGCCCCCGCCGGAACCACGTCGTTCCGCTCTCTCGTCACCCGCGCGTTTCACCCCCTGGGCTCCTCTCAGGTCTGCCACATCTTCCCGCACGGCCGTAACCGCGCTGCGCCTTGAATTCGTCGGTGCAACCCGTCAACCCGCACAGCCCGACGGCGGGTTCAAGGCGTTCGAACCTACGTTCAGGAGATGTTGGTGCTTAACGTCTGTATCGTCGGCACAGGCCCACGCGGTCTCTCCGTCCTGGAGCGCATATGCGCCAATGAGCGAAAATCCCCGGTCCACCAGGCAGTTACCGTGCACGTCGTGGAGCCGCACGAGCCGGGGCCCGGAAAGGTGTGGCGCACCGGCCAGTCGCGCCATCTGCTGATGAACACCGTGGCTTCGCAAGTCACCGTCTACACCGACCACAGCGTGGAGATGGACGGCCCGGTGGAGGAGGGGCCCAGCCTGTACGAGTGGGCGGCCGACCTCGCCCGGCGCGCGGGCGCGCCCGACGTGCGCGAACGGTACTCCGCCGAGACGCTGGCCGAGGCCCGCCGCCTGGGCCCGGACGCCTACCCCACCCGCGCGTTCTACGGCGACTACTTGAAGGACGCCTTCCACACGGTCACGGCGGGCGCGCCCGAGCACCTCACCGTCGTCGAGCACCGCACCTCGGCAAGGGAGTTGTCCGACGAGGCCGGCCGCGGCGGCCCGCAGTCCCTGCGACTCGCGGACGGCACCCGGCTCACCGGCCTGGACGCCGTGGTCCTCGCGCTGGGCCATGTGCCGGCCCGGCCCACCCGGAAGGAGCGCGAGCTGGCGGGCGCCGCCGCCGCGCACGGCCTGGCGTACTTCGCCCCCGCCAACCCCGCGGACGTGGACTTCTCCGCGGTCGCGCCGGGCGAGACGGTGTTCGTCCGCGGCCTGGGGCTGAACTTCTTCGATGTGCTCGCGCTGCTGACCTCGGGCCGCGGCGGCACCTTCGAGCGGGACGGCGACGGGCTGCGCTACCGGCCCTCGGGCCGGGAGCCGCGCATCGTCGCCGGCTCCCGGCGCGGCGTGCCCTACCACGCGCGCGGCGAGAACCAGAAGGGCCCCTACGGCCGCCACCTGCCGCGGCTGCTCACCCTCCGGACCGTCGACCGGCTGAAGCGGCGCTCACACGACGGCGAGCGGCTGCACTTCGCCACCGACCTGTGGCCGTTGATCGCCAAGGAGGTGGAGAGCGTCTACTACGGCGCGCTGCTGGCCGCGCGGGGGCGCGAGCGTGAGCGCGAACCGTTTGTCCAGCGCTATGTGGCCGCGCGGGGGCGCGACGCCGAGGCGCGCCTGCTGGACATCGCCGGCATCGCCCCGGCCGACCGCTGGGACTGGGAGGCCATCGCCCGGCCCCACCGCGACCGCGTCTTCCGCGACCGCGCCGACTTCCGCGCCTGGTTACTCGGCCACCTCGCCGAGGACGTGCGCGAGGCCAGGGCGGGCAACGTGCACAGCCCGCTGAAGGCAGCCCTGGACGTGCTGCGCGACCTGCGCAACGAGATACGCCTGGCCGTCGACCACGGCGGGCTGGAGGGCAACTCCTACCGCGACGACCTCCAGGGCTGGTACACCCCGCTGAACGCCTTCCTGTCCATCGGGCCGCCCGTCTCCCGCGTCGAGGAGCTGATCGCGCTGCTCACGTCCGGCGTGGTCGAGGTGCTCGGCCCCGGCGTGCGGCTGCGCGCCCCGGCCCCGGAGGGCCACGGCGGCGGCGCGGCGTTCACGGTGACCTCCGACGCGGTGCCGGGCCCGCCGGTGGCGGCCACCGCCCTTGTCGAGGCGCGGCTGCCGGAGCCCGATCTGCCGCGCACCGCCGAGCCGTTGCTGCGGGCCCTGCTGGAGAGCGGGCAGGCCGCCCGCCACCGCATCGACGGCGTCTGCGGCACCCGCTACGAGACAACGGGCCTGGCCGTCACCGAGCGCCCCTACCGGCTGATCGACGACGCCGGCCGCGCCCACCCGCGGCGGTTCGCCTATGGCGTGCCCACCGAGGCGGTGCACTGGGTGACCGCCGCCGGGATCCGTCCCGGCGTCAACTCCGTGACGCTCGGCGACGCGGACGCCATCGCCCGCGCCGTGCTCGCGCTGTCCGCCCCCGCCGCGGCGCCGGCCGGCGGCAGCACCCCGCCCACCGACCCCCTCGAGGTGAACACATGACAGCGGAGAACGCGGTACCCAAGAACGCGGCGGAGGGGGTGCCCGGCCCCGACGCCGGGCTGCTGTCCCCGGTCCGCGCCGGAACGCCCGCCGAGGCGGCGACGTCCGACCCGGCCTGGTTGCAGGCCATGCTCGACGCCGAGGCGGCCCTGGCCCGCGCCCAGGCCGCTCTCGGCACGGTGCCCGCCACGGCGGCGGCCGCCATCACCCGCGCCGCGCGCGCCGAACTGCTGGACGTGCGCGACCTCTCCCTGGCCGCGCGCGAGACGGCGAACCCGGTGGTCGGCCTGGTCCGCGCGCTCACCCGCGCGGTCGCAGCGGTGGAGCCGGCCGCCGCCGAGTACGTTCACCACGGCTCCACCAGCCAGGACGTCTTCGACACCGGCGCCATGCTGGTCGCCGCCCGCACGCTGCGCCTGATCCGCGCGGATCTGGAACGGGCCGCCGCCGCGCTGGGTCACCTCGCCGCCCGGCACCGCGACACCGCCATGGCCGGTCGCACGCTGGCCCTGCACGCGGTGCCCACCACGTTCGGTCTGAAGGCGGCCGGCTGGCGCCGGCTGCTGCTGGACGCGCGGGACCGGGTGGCGGCCGTGCTCGACGGCGGCCTGCCCGTGTCGTTGGGCGGGGCGGCCGGAACGCTCGCCGGCTACCTGGAGTTCGCCGCGGGCTCACCGGGCGGGTCACCACCGCCGGACTACGCGGACCGGCTCTTGGACGCCTACGCGGCCGAGACGGGCCTGGCCCGCCCGCCGCTGCCGTGGCACGCGCTGCGCACCCCGATCGCCGACCTCGCCGGGGCGCTGGCGTTCGTCACCGGCGCCCTGGGCAAGATCGCCGTCGATGTTCAGTCGTTGACCAGGACCGAGGTCGGCGAGGTCGCCGAGCCCGCGGTGGCGGGGCGCGGCGCGTCCTCCGCCATGCCGCACAAGCGCAACCCGGTGCTGGCCACCCTGCTGCGCAGCGCCGCGCTCCAGGTGCCGGTGCTGGCCGCGGGCCTGACCCAGTGCCTGATGTGCGAGGACGAGCGGTCGGCCGGTGTGTGGCACGCCGAGTGGCAGTTGCTGCGCGAGTGCCTGCGGCTGGCCGGGGGCGCCGCGCACACCGCCGTTGAACTGGCCGAGGGGCTGGTCGTACGGCCCGAACGGATGCGCGCCAACCTGGCGTTGACCGGCAGCCGGGTGGTGTCCGAGCGGGTGTCGGCCGCGCTGGCGCCCCGGCTGGGCAAGGCCCGCGCGAAGGAGTTGCTGACCCGTGCCTCGGCCGAGGCCGACCGCACCGGCCGTTCGCTGGCCGACGCCCTGGCCGCGCTGCCCGAGGTGGCGGAGCACCTGGACGGTGCTCGGGTCGAGCGGCTGCTGGACCCGGAGGGCTACACCGGTGCCGCGTCCGCCCTGGTGGACGGGGAGCTGGGCGGACGCGGCGACGGCTGAACGCCGGCGGCCCCCGCCACCCGGCGGGGGCCGCCCCGGTGCGAGCCGTCGCGCGTGGTGCGGCGGTCGGCGTCGGGTCACCACTCGGTGATGAGCGGCGTGTCCGGTTCGTGCTCGTGCCACGATTCGGTGAGGCGGACGAGGCGGGCGGGGGCGGCGATGCCGCGCACGGTCGCGATCTTGCCGCCCGTGATGTCGAACGTCACGGCCCCGACGACCTGATCGCCGAGCACGAAGAGGATGGCGGGGGCGCCGTTGACCAGCGCGTAGTGGGCGGCGAGCGTGCCGCCGGCGAATCGCCGTTTCGCCGTTGTGGGTTTGAAGCCGGCCCGTGCGATCGCGGCGATGCGCCGCGGAGTGTCGTACCGAAGCAGCGTCTCGGTCAGGCCGGCGCCGTCGGAGATCGCGATCGCGTCGTCGGTGAGCAGCGCCACGAGCCGTTCGGTGCGGCCCGAGGAGGCGGCGGCGAGGAATTCCTCGACGATCCTGCGGGCGGACGCCGGGTCGACTTCGCCGCCGCCGCGGCGGCGCGCGGCGGTGATGCGGTGCCGGGCCCGGTGGAGGTGCTGCTGACTCGCGGACTCGGTGATGTCGAGGATCTCGGCGATCTCGGCGTGGCTGTAGGAGAACGCCTCGCGCAGGAGGTAGACGGCCCGTTCGAGGGGTGACAGGCGCTCCATGAGAGTCAGTACGGCCAGGGAGACGGATTCGCGCTGCTCGAACGTGTCGGCCGGGCCGAGCATCGGGTCGCCGTCGAGGAGCGGTTCGGGCAGCCAGGCGCCGAAGGTGCGTTCGCGGCGGGCCTGTGCCGAGCGGAGCCGGTCCAGGCACCGGTTGGTGGCGACCTTGGTCAGCCATGCTTCCGGCACCTCGATCCGCTGCCGGTCGGCGGCCTGCCAGTGCAGGAACGTGTCCTGCACGACGTCCTCGGCGTCGGCGGCGGAGCCCAGCAGCCGGTAGGCCAGCGAGGCCAGCCGGTTCCGGCTGGCCTCGAACCGACTGATGTCGAAGCGATCAGTGGCGGTGCTGTCCACGCGGATCACCCTAGGCGGCCGCGCCGGACGTCTTCCCGGCGGACGCTTCCGGCGCGGCGGCCAGGCGGCGCTGGCGCCTGGGCAGGCCGAAGGTCGGGTGCAAGGTGCCCCACAGCGACCCCTTTTCGATGGCCCGCTTGATCCGTGCGGCCTTCCGCCCGCCCATGTAGCTCGGCTTCGCCTGCCCTTGGCCGTCGACCGGCTGCCAGATCCCGTCCCGCCGCCCGAGACTGATCGCGTTGTACAGGTAGACCAGCTTGCCGTTCGCGACCTGACGGCCGGTCAGGCGTCCCACGATCGCCTCGATGGCCTGCCGGCCGGTGTAGCCGGCCGAGCCGCAGGACATCGGCAGCGGCCGGCCGTTGTCGCCGATGGCGTGGACACTGTCGCCGACGGCGTAGACGTTCGGGTGCGAGACGGATCGCATGGTGCGGTCGACGACGATCCGGCCGTTCCCGGTGACCTCCAGCCCGCTGGCCGCGGCGATGGGGTTGACCGCGAACCCGGCCGTCCACACGGTCGCGTCGGACGCCAGGGCGGTGCCGTCGGCGCACAGCACCCGCGTCGCCTCGACGGCTTCGACGGTGGTGTGCTCCAGGACGGTGACGCCCAGCCGGTCGCAGGCCCGGCGCAGGTGGCGGCGGGCTCCGGCGGAGAGCCGGGCGCCCAGCTCGCCGCGGGCGACCAGCGCCACCGACAGGCCGGGCCGGGCTTCGGCGATCTCGGTGGCGGTCTCGATGCCGGTCAACCCGTCGCCGACGACCAGCACACTGCCGCCTTCGCTCCGGCTGCCCAGGCTGTCCAGGTGCTCACGCAGGCGCAGCGCCGAGGGCCGGCCGGCGACGTTGAAGGCGTGCTCGGCCACACCGGGGACGCCCTGGTCGGCGACGTGGCTGCCGAACGCGTACACAAGCGTGTCGTAGCCGAGGTCGCCGCCGCCGTCGGCGTCGGCCACGGCGACGACCTGACGCTCGGGGTCGACGGCCGTGACCCGGGCCAGGCGCAGCCGGATCCCCGTGCCCGCGAAGACATCGGCGAGCTGGGGGGCCTCGATCTCCCGGCCGGCCGCGAGCTGGTTCAGCCGCAGCCGCTGGACGAAGTCCGGCACGGCGTTGACGACGGTGATCTCGGTGTCCGCCGGGGAGAGCCGGCGGGCCAGGTTCCCGGCCACGTAGGCCCCGGCGTAGCCGGCGCCGAGGACGACGATGCGGTGCTTCATGGTGTGCTCCTGTCGGTTCGCTTGCTTTCGGTGAGTTGGGCGGAACGGCTCACCGATTGCTGACAGGAACTTCATGTGGCGTGGGTCACATGGCGGCGGGGGCGCCGCCCGACGATGCTCGCCGAGCGGCAGCCGCGGTCGGGCCCTGCGGGTGCGCCGGCCGAACGGGCTACGCGCTGCCCACCGGGTCCGGGTCCAGGCGGGTCAGGAGCTGGTCGCGGTGGAGGTCGGCGACCGGTGCCGTGAGGTCGGGGTGGCGCAGCAGTGTCGCGGCCTGGCGGTCCCGTTCGGCGGGGAGGGTCAGGCGGCGGAAGGCCGTCGGGGCGGCGGCCGCGTGTTCGCCGTGGGAGACGGCCGCGACGGCCTGTTCGGCCAGGGTGCCGGAGGTCAGCAGGCAGGCCGCCCAGCTCGCCACCGTCTCGTCCACCCAGGTGCGCCAGGCGACGTCCTCGCCCTCGGGCAGCACGGTGTCGGCGCCCACGACCCAGTCGAGGCGCGCGGATCCGCCGGGGCCCGCCATCGCGACCAGCCCGGCGTCCATCGCGGTCGGGTACCGCAGCCAGGCGGCCACGGTCACGGCCTGCCGGGCCTGCACCTCGGCGAGCACCTCGGCGAGCGGGCCGCCCGCGGGCGGGTAGGCGCGCAGCAGCCACTGGGTGGTGGCGGCTATGACCGGTGAGAGATCGGCGCACACGGACGTCTTCCTCCCGATCTCGGTGGCGTTCGTGGGCTGGGACAAACGCCAGCCAGCGTACTGCCTGGCCCCGTCCGGCCGTCAGCCCATCGGCCGCGCACCGCGTGCGCGACCGGTGCCGGTCACGGAGAGTATCGGCGGGACGTGCCCGGCGTCCCGGACCCGCACGCGCCCCCGAAGCGGAGAACGCCATGAGACCTGCCCGGATGCCCGGTGCGCCGGCCCTCGCGCGCCGTCCGCCCGCTGCGGAGGGTGGTCGCGCGGCCACGGAAGAGACGTTCGTCACAACGCGTCACGGCCCCCGGGGTGCCCTCGGCGGCCGGCCGCCGTGATGCCGGCCATGGGGCGCCGGCCGGGCGACGCCCCCGGCGCACCCCGGCAGCCACCCCACCCCGCGCCCCCGCGCGGTTCCGGGTGGCGGGTTTCTCGCGCGTGCCCTCGGTTACCCGGTGGCGCGCGGTGCCCGCACCCGATTCACGTTCACCCGAGCCCAACCACGTTGCCCAACCACGTTGAAGGAGACCGTTCATGGAGCACGGCGGAGACATCATCCGGGAACTGACCACCGATCACCGGGAGGTTGAGGATCTCTTCCGGGAGATCGAGGGCCTGCCGATGGGCCAGCACCGGCGCAAGGAACTGGCGGACCAGGTGACGATCGAGCTGGTCCGGCACTCGATCGCGGAGGAGGAACACCTCTACCCGGCCGTGCGCGAGCACGTTCCGGACGGCGGGGAGATCGCGGACAAGGAGATCGCGGACCACGCCTCGGCCGAGCGGATCATGAAGGACCTGGAGGGCTGCGAGGCGACCGATCCGGAATTCGACCGGCTCATGGGGCAGTTGATGATGGAGATCCGGGAGCACATTCGGGACGAGGAGGACAACCTCTTTCCCATGCTGCGGATGTCCTGTTCGCAGGAACGGCTGGAGAACCTGGGCGACAAGGTGCGCCGCGCCAAGATGATGGCCCCCACCCGGCCGCACCCGGCGGCGCCCGACAAGCCACCGCTCAACAAGCTGCTCGCGCCCGGCGCCGGGCTGGTGGACCGGGCCCGGGACGCCATCAGCGGCCGCGGCAAACACTGAGCGACCGGGATCCGTGCCGCCCCGCCGCGCCCGAGCGGCGGGGCGGCGCCCTTCGGGCTCAGCTCGCCTTGACGCCCAGCGCCCGCGCCGCCACGTCGTAGACCAACTGGTCGGCGGGGACGCGGTTTTCCTTGAGCCGGTCCAGGCTCCCCGGGCCGAACCAGCCGAAGCGGGGATGCTTGTCCCACTCCAGCGCCGGTGCCGTCAGGTCGCCGTCCACCTCGATCACGTAGTCGGCCTCGTGCCGCAGGCCCAGGCCGTCGTCACCCTCCCAGGTCAGGACCCCGAGGAAACGGAGCACGCGCCGCACCCGCCAGCCCGTCTCCTCGTGGACTTCGCGGACGAGCGCGTCCAACAGCGTTTCTCCCGGGTCCACATGGCCGCCGATCAAGTCCCAGGTGTCGGGGAAGAGCCGCCGGTGCGGGGCGCGCAGTTGCGCGAACACCTCGCCCCGCCCGTTGAGCACGACCGCGCCCACGACCCACCGCTCGCCCGGCGCGGGCTCGGGGAACGTCACACCCTCGGCCACGGCGACCGCCGGGCGCCCGCCGCTCACGCCGCCCACTCCGGGTCGGCGAAGCGGGGGGTCAGGGAACGGGACGTCGCCTCGCCGCCGCAGTGCTTGCAGACGACCACCGGCTTCAGGTCGGTGCCGCAGTCGTGCTCGAAGACCACCGGCGGGTGCTCGCTGATGTGCCGGTCGCCCCAGGCCATCAACGTCAGCAGGACCGGCCGCAGTTCACGCCCGGCCCGGGTGGGCCGGTACTCGAAGCGCTGAGGGCGCTCCTGGTAGGGAACGCGCTCCAGCACGCCGGCCTCGACGAGGTGGCGCAGCCGGGCGGCGAGCACGTCCCGGGGCGCGCCGAGGTTGCGCGCGATGGCGTCGAAGCGCCGCACGCCGAAGAAGACCTCCCGGAGCACCAGGACGGAGTACTTCTCGCCGATGACGGCGAGGGTGCCGGCGATGGAGCAGGGCCGCTGGTTCTTCATGGCTTCCACCCTAGAACAGGCCGGGGAGTCGGTTTGCTTTTCAAACTGATCGGGCTATCGTCGTTAGTCCAGATTCCCAACGCACTCGGGGGCCTCATGGGCACAGCAGCGATGCTCGTGATCGACCGCCGTTCCTGGGGCTCGGGCCCCGGCTCACACGGCGGATATCTGAGCGCCCGGACGCTCGCCGCCATGCGCCGGAGCCTGGACGCCGGAACGCGCCCCGTGCGCGCCCTGACCACGCACTTCCTCAGCCCCGTCGACGACCGGCCGTTCACCCTGGCCGCCACCGTGGAGCGCGCCGGGCGCGGCAGCGCGGTGGTCACCCTGCGCGGCGAGCAGGGCGGACGCACGGCGCTGCTGGCGTCCGCCGCCTTCGACGGCGGTGCACCGTCCCGGCCCGGACCCGCCCACCAGCGCGCCCCCGCCCCCGACGCGCCGCCGCCCGACGCCTGCCGGCCACTGGTCTTCCCGCGCCAACTCGCCGTGTTCGCCGGACAGTTCGAGTTCCGCCCGACGACCGGCGCCCGCCCGCTGGGCGGCGGCCCCACCGCCGAACTGGTCGCCTGGACCCGCTTCACCGACCGCCGGCCGCTGGACGCCGAGGCCGTCACCGTCCTCACCGACGCGCTGCCGCCCGCGCTCTACGCCCGCTGGACCACCCCGCGCCCCATGCCCACCGCCGAGCTCACCGTCCACTTCGCCGCCGCCCTCGACCGCGCGCCGGCCACCGGCTGGTCCCTCATCCGCATGCGCGCCGTCCACGCGGACGACGGCTGGGCCCTGGACGACAGCGCCGTCTGGGACGAGCTCGGCCGCCCGCTCGCGGTGGCCCGGCAGAGCCGCCGGATCCTCTGACCCCACCCCGCCCGCCAAGGAGGCGAACCGCCATGCGCGAGGCCGTGATCGTCGAAGCCGTCCGCACCCCCATCGGCAAGGGAAAGCCCAACGGCGCGCTGGCCGGCGTCCACCCCGTCGACCTGCTCGCCCATACCCTCACCGCGCTGCTCGACCGGGCCGGGGTTCCGCCCGCCGACATCGACGACGTCATCGGCGGCTGCGTCGACCAGGTCGCCGAACAGGCCCTGAACACCACCCGGCTGGCCTGGCTCGCGGCCGGCCTGCCCGAGTCCGTGCCCGCCACCACCGTGGACCGGCAGTGCGGATCCTCGCAGCAGGCCGTGCACTTCGCCGCCCAGGGCGTGCTCGCCGGCGCCTACGACCTCGTCGTCGCCTGCGGCATCGAGTCCATGAGCCGGGTGCCCATGTGGTCGAACGTGCCGCCCGGCGCCGACCCCTACGGCACCGCCCTCGCCGCCCGCTACCCCGACGGCCTCGTGCCGCAGGGCATCAGCGCCGAACTCATCGCCGCCGCCTGGTCCCTGGACCGCGCGGCACAGGACGCCTTCGCCGCCACCTCCCACCGGCGGGCCGCCGCCGCCCGCGCGGCCGGCCACTTCGCCGACGAGATCGTGCCGGTGCCCACCGGCGCCGGGGTGGTGACCGACGACGAGAGCGTGCGCCCCGCCACCACGCCCGAGGTGCTGGCCACGCTGCGGCCCGCGTTCACCGACCCCCGCTACGGCGAGCGCTTCCCGGAGATCGACTGGTCCGTCACCGCGGGCAACAGCAGCCCCGTCAACGACGGCGCCGCCGCCCTCCTCATCGCCGAGGCCGCGACCGCCGCCCGCCTGGGCCTGCGCCCGCTGGCCCGCCTGCACACCTTCGCGGTCACCGGCTCCGACCCGCTGCTCATGCTGACCGGCATCATCCCCGCCACCGCGAAGGCGCTGCGCCGCGCGGGCCTGTCCCTGGCGGACATCGACCTGTTCGAGGTCAACGAGGCGTTCGCGTCCGTCGTCCTCGCCTGGCTCAAGGACACCGGCGCCGACCCGGCCCGGGTCAACGTCAACGGCGGCGCCATCGCACTCGGCCACCCGCTCGGCGCCAGCGGCGCCCGCCTGATGACCACGCTCGTCCACACCATGCGCCGCACCGGCGCCCGTTACGCCCTGCAAACCATGTGCGAGGCCGGCGGCCTCGCCAACGCCACCATCCTGGAGCGCGTCCCATGAAGCTGTACAACTCCGTCGCCCTGGTCACCGGAGCCAACCGCGGCCTCGGCGCGGCCATCGCCCACGCCCTGCTGGAGCGCGGCGCCGCCACCGTCTACGCCGGCGTGCGCGACCCGGCGACCGTCGTCACCCGGCCCGGGCTGGTGCCCGTCCGCCTCGACGTGACCGACCCGGCCACCGTCGCGGCGGCGGCCGAACGCTGCGGCGACGTCACCCTGCTGGTCAACAACGCGGGCATCGCCCCGTTCGGCTCCACCCTGTCCCCGACCGCGACGGACGACGCCCGGGCGGCCATGGAGACCAACTACTTCGGCCCGCTCGCCCTCTCTCGCGCCTTCGCCCCGGTCCTCGCCCGCAACGGCGGCGGCACCCTGGTCAACGTGCTGTCCGTGCTGTCCTGGCTCAGCTTCCCCACCACCGGCGCCTACAGCGCCTCCAAGGCCGCCGCCTGGGCCCTCACCAACGCCCTCCGCCTCGAACTCCTCGACCGGGGAACGCGGGTGGTGGGCGTGCACGCCGGCTACATCGACACCGACATGGCCGCCGGGGTCACCGAGCCCAAGAGCAGCCCGGAGGACGTGGCCGCCCAGATCCTCGACGCCATCGAGGCGGACCGCGACGAGGTGCTCGCGGACGCCGTCAGCCAGGCCGTCCGCGCCGGCCTCGCCGGGGAACTGACCGCTCTCTACCCGCAGTTGGCGGTCGGCTCCGGAGCGGTATGAGCAACGCGAACGGCCCGGGCGCCGGTACCGAGGCCCGCCGCCCGGGCCAGGCGCACGAGGACTTTCGTGCTGGAGACCGTGTGCGGGAACGCCGGCACCGCCCGGCTGCTGCTCCCGGCTCCTCAAGGGGCGAACGCGAGGACCGGTGTTCGTCACCACCGCCGCCCGGGACCGGGCAAGGTCGTCAGCTCTCGCGACGTCTGCCTCGGACACTGGGCTGCCCCGGCTCTCGGTACGGGCGGGTCCGCGCACCGCTGGACGGGCACACCGCCCTGCGCGGCCTGGCAACGGGCTGGGACCGGCACGAGTACCGCCGCTCTGCCCTGACCCACCTCGGGGAGCAGGGCGCCTCGCCGCCGACGCTGATAGCGAAGTCCCGGCACAGGAAGCCGGAGAACGTTCGCCGCTGCGAGCCTGCTTAGGCTGCCGTGCCGGATTGGCGGCGTTCAAGTGCCTCTGCAGCCCGGCGCCGGTCGGCGGCCAGCACATCGACCGGCGCTCCGGCGCCCCTGCCCGGCGTGTCCCCCCAAGCCCGTATCTTCTCGACCATCTCGGCCAGTCGCGGCTCATCGGGCCCGACGTCGAGGTAGAAAAGCGATTCGTTGAGGTGACGGTCGTCGCCGCCCCAGCGAACCGCACCGTCGAGCTCCGCCAGAATGTCGCGGATCACCAAGAGTTGCAGGTGGGAAAATCCACCACTCGTCCCAGCCGGGTAGAAGCCCGGGCGAATCTGTACAGCCGTGCCGGAAGCCTGATTGCCCTCCGGCCAGTTCCTGCGCACCTCGCTGGGGCTCCGCCAGCCGGTCACGTCATCGTTGCGCAGTTCGCTGATCTCATAGTGAAAGCGGCGGATCACATGGATCAATATGGCTTCAGCGTCTCCGATGCGGACGGTGACGCCGGTGAGGGGAGTGCCGGGAGTTGGGCGGGTCCAGATGTTTCCGCCACCGTTGGTGGTCTTCTCCATCTCCCAGCCGTTCGGGCTTAGTCTGCCCGCGCGTACCCGGTTCTGGTTCTCCTGAACGCGGCGGAAGGCATCGCTGATCTCTTCCCCGGTGGGTGTCTTGGAGTAGGAGGAGGAATCGGCATACGCGGGGGCAGCGAGCAGGGCGGCTCCCGGTACGGAGGCCAGGAACGTCGCGCCGGCCAGCGCACTTGATCGAGCAAGCAGAGTACGTCGGGATACGTCGGGGATCGTCACGATTTCCCTTTCCGTATGGACGGCTCTTCGCTGGGCCTGACGTCGTCGCGCGTCGCACCTGAAGCCACACCTGTGATCAGGGCAAGGGAGGCGAAAACGCCCAGGGCCGGATTGATCCAAGGAGGGATGGCTGCGGAATAGCTGTCGCCCTCATCGATGCGGCATTCGAAACGAAGGGGGAGGTAACTCGCCCCATATCCGTCAACTTCATCTGCTTTTGCCTGCCCGCCCGCTTCGACGCATGCCTCGCGCATGTGCTCGTCTTCCATGAAGGCCACGTGGAGGGTGCCCCACAGATATACGCAGATGGCCGCGCAGATGCTCAGGACGGCACCGGCCCTGAGCCACGAACGTCCGTCGCGAGACCTCTGCTTGCGGCGCGCGATGGACGAGCACAGGTATGCGATGAGGCTGAAGACGACGACAAGGCCGATCAGCAGGATGAAGAGCACAGCGATCGTGTCGAATCCGCCCGCTTTGTCGGAGGCTAGGGCAGAGAGGTTCCAGTTCATCTCATCATCCTGCTGCACTTCTGGAGATCCTGTTGTACTTCTCAAAGATGTAGTAGAGCGCCATGCGCTTGCGGGCGTCGGTGAAGGCTGGCTCCTCCGGCCCCTGGTATCGGCGCAACACCTCGTAGATCTCCGACTCCGTGTAGTCGAGTCTTGGACGGCGCTCCATGGGCTGCTCCTCATCACCGCCGGGCTTGCCGTCGGCCGCCCAGATGTGGGCATGGCCCACGCTGGTGAGGGCGAAGTCGTTGTCGGTGCGGAGCATGTCCCATACAGTGAAGATGTCCGCGTCGCTGGCCGGATTCTTCGGGGTGCCGGTGACAAGCCCAGTGTTGATGGAGTTGTTCCAGGCGAGGATGCCGACGAAGCCGTACATCTGGGCTACCCCGGTGCTGCTGTCTCGCAGCCTGCTGACCCCGGGCAATCCCTGCGCCCAGTCCGGAATATGGCCGTTGTGATACAGCCACACTCCGGCATCTGTGATGAGGTCTTCGTTTTTGTAGTGGCGGAACTCCCAGAACGCCGAGGTCTGAATTAGGGCTTTGCGCATGCCATATGCTCGCGCCGTGTTGGATACCGCGACATCGCGCGCGATAATGGTTTCCAAGCACTGAGTTGTGGTGTACATCCGTTCGTCGTCCTCGGCGAAGCCGATGGACTCCATGTAGGACTGGACATCGGCGAGGAGCCTGGTCCAGTAGCTGATGTCGAACAGGACATCGGGTGTCTGTGCCGCAGGCGGGTTGAAGGAGGCCTGGCCTGTGTCGCGGCCCGAAGCGATGTTGACGTCTATGTTGATGGCACCGTCTCCGGAGCCAATGGTGCGGGTGACGATTTGATCGTAGGCCCAGTCCGTGGGCAGGGAATAGCCGAAGTTGCCCGAGAACGCCGACGACATGTCGGAGACGAACGAGGCGGTCGAGTGCCCTGCCTGGCCGACCCGGGTGCACACATTTCGCGGGCCGTAGACGCCGACCTCATAGGCGTTCCCGTTGTCGGCCATCGCATCCTCGATGCCCTTGAAATAACCCTGGGTATTCAGCGGAACTGGGCGGCCTGACGCCCCGATAGCAGAAAGGCGCCGTTGACCTGCGAGGATGCGAGTGTCTACGTCGTATCCGCTGCAGAGAGCAAGGCACCTTTCCGGTGGTTGAGAGTACAGGGTGGGACCGTCGGCTGTCGGTGGTGGCCGACGGGAAGAGGCTGATCGGGCATGCCGGGGCGGTGTTGCTGTGCCGGTGCGCGGACCGCACAGGGCTCACGCGGGCGCTGGCGAAGGTGCTGCCATCCAGCACGGCGGCCGGCTGGCGGGACCGCACGGGGGTGCTGGTCCAACTGGCAGTCGCGATCGTGCTCGGGGC
>NZ_JAVREL010000020.1:0-134454 GCF_031845365.1 Streptomyces litchfieldiae | reverse complement strand
GCGTGCCTTCCCGACCCGCGTTCGCATCGCGGGCCTACTCGGTGACTTGACGATCACTCACTCGGGAAGGTACGCCCTTCGCACGCTCCCCGCGGAGCCGATCCACAAGTCATGAGCATTGCTCCGCCCCCGAGCGGTCGACGCGCACCATGTGACCTGGCTGCACCTGCCGCAGATCTGTGTAAGGCGTCTCCCACGGCATGGCGAGCCTGGGGTTCAACAGTATCGGGAGCTTGGTCTCGCTGGTGCGCGCGGTGAAGAACCTGTGGTTGATGATCGCCTTGGGCTCGGAAGCGAACAACAGGCCGTCAGCGTAGGCGTAGTAGTAGAGGGGTTTTACCCCCAGCCTGTCGCGTACGAGAAGCAGTTCCTCACGGGCGCTGTCCCAGATGGCCAAGGCGAACATCCCGGTCAGCCGGTCCACGAAGCCCGTTCCCCACTCCAGGTAGGCCCGGAGAACGACCTCGGTATCGGAGGCGGACTCGAAGCGGTGCCCCCGCGTGATCAGGTCGGACCGCAGTTCGCGAAAGTTGTAGACCTCACCGCTGTATGACAGCACCACCGGTTCCTCGGTCCGGCTCCGGTGGGCGGTCATGGGCTGTCCGCCTCCCTCGAGATCGATGACTGCGAGGCGACGGTGGCCCAAGGCTGCGTGATGTGCAAGCCATACGCCCTCGGCGTCCGGGCCCCGTCGGTACACGGAGCCGGTCATGGCCTCCAACGTAGGCCGTTCCGAGGTGAGGTCTCGGGAGAAGTCGACCCAACCGGTGATGCCGCACATCACGTGCCTCCTCGCATGCAAGTCAGACAGAAAATCGGTTGGCCATTGGAGTTCCGTCGGGTTAGCCAGCCAGGCTTTCAAATAAAATTCGAATTATCCGGGGCCGACACAAGAGCTCGTCACCGCTCAACTCCGCGAATTAGTGACCGGCGTTCAGGTGGCACCCTTCCGTGCACGCCATACTGGTCACCGTGGTCGATGCAGTCCTGCAAGTGCAGCTGCGCCAATAACTGCGGCAGCCGTGGCCCCCTGTTTCTGTTCGCTTTCGCGACACTCTCTCCCCCATCGAAAATACCCTGCTAGGCAATTCTCCACTCCACTTTACGCGATGACTCATTGCCCCATGCAAGCGAGTTCGTTAATTGGGCTGAATAGCTGACCCCTTTCAGCAAGGAGAGCCCAAATTTAACGATTAAGATCATCTGCAACTTTATAGTGTATTTTCGCATCGATCACGGCCTGGCGCGACACCATCCTGAACTGCGACATCACACAGAGCATGAAGACGAATCCCGCAGCCAGCCCAATTCCACTAGACGCTTTTGAGTCATGATCAACTTGATATGCCTTTGAAGCGCTTTATCCTGCTGCGGGCCTGCCTGAACACGGCGGCGTACAGGCGTGTCGCGTTGAGGATGTTCGCTCCCGTGATGGCGATGTCCAGCAGCAGGATGGCCACGACGAGCAGCCAGACGGAGCGGCCCGCGAGGGCCGCGGTGCCGAAGACGAGCAGACCAGTGCCCAGGGCGCGCCGGTGGCCGGCAGGGACCGGCCACGGTCGTGCAGACGGCCTGCACGCCGTGCGGCGAGAGCGCCCGTGAAGGCACCGAAGCCGATGGCCCCGAGGACCAGGGTCCAGCGAACCACCCGCTCCTGCCGCGCCACCCGGCCGACCGATGCGATCAGGGCCGGGTAGGCCATGTGTGTCTTCGGCTCCACCGGCGGGATAGCGCGGTGCAGCAGAAAGGCGACCACGCCGAGCAGCCGACCGCCGCCGAGACCGAACTGGCCGATCTCACGACCACCCGTGCCACGCTGCTGCGGATCACCGGCGCCGACGACCCGCCATCCGCAGACGCGACCCTGGCCAGCACCGCCTACCAGCAGATCCTCGCAGTGTTCACCACCACCGGCGACAGTAACGGGCTGCGCGCCAAGGACATCTGCCCCGCGCGCTCGGCGTCGACACCACCGCCAACCACACTGAAAGCCTGCACGCCAAACTCAAACGCCTCGTCGCCCGCGGCGTCCTCGCCGAACGCGAACCCGAACCCGGCCTGTTCACCCTCACCCGGCCCGCGACCAGCAGCCCTAACCCAGAGCCAACGCCATACCGGACACAGCCCCACGAACCACCCGCTCAGGTGAGGAGTTCCGCGAGCTGGGCCATCTCGGTGGGTGGGTCGATCACCGGCTGGATGAGCAGTTCGTCGATGCCTGCCTGTTCCAGGGTGGTGATGCGGGCGAGCGGCGACTCGGCCGTGTGCAGGGGACTTCAGGCATCCACGCAGCCGATTCTGGAAACTGACACGTCATTCGGCAGGCGTCCCAGACGATCACCGCCGCAGCAGCACAGTGACAGAGTGTCACATCGTCTACGTCCTCAGCACCTGGCACACCCTGCTGTACGGCACAACGTCTGGTTCGAGGGCTCGTTCCGAACGCTGGTCCGGGCGCTGCGGATGCCGCTCGCCGGGTTGCTGTTGCTCCAACTGCTGCCCGCCGGACCGGCCCAGTGAGCGGCCGCGGTCGCGGGGACCGCGCCGGGAGTCGCGCCCGTTGCCGTTGACCGCCCCGCGCGCAGGCACCCGCCCGCGGCCGGAACCACGAGGACGACGACCTGGCCGCCGACCAGCCTCAGCCCACCGGCTGACGGCAACGGCCACCGTGTGCGAGGCGATACACGCCGCGTATCGCCTCGCTCTGGACGACTGAACGGGCAGCAGGGTCAGCTTCCCGGGGACACGACCTCGGCCCGCACCGTGACGCTGGGGCTATTCCTGAAGTGCAGGGTGAACGGCACCTGGTCGCCGACCGCGACGGGCTCAGGCCGGCGCACCATGACGTCCAGAGTCAGCGGGGTCATCTCCAATACCTCGCCGGGGCCGATGGGCACCGAGTCGAGCATCTCCATCGTGCGGGCCGTCTCGGTCACGTCGACCGAGCGGCTCAGCATGATGTCGTCGGACAGCGGCGAGGTGACGGCCACGAGGTCGTCGGCGCCCTCGCCGGTGTTGGAGATGGTGAAGAAGGCGGCCGTAATTGCCGGGTTGGGGGCCGTCCAGACCCGGGCGTCGGTCACGGTCAGCTCGGCCGGGCGGCCGGCCTGCCCGCTGAGCGTCCAGGCGGTGAGCCCGGTCAGCGCCAGCACGCAGGCCGCCAGGGGGGCGACGGCGGCACCCAGGACCTCGGTGATCCTGGCGGGGATCGTGGGCCGGTTCACGCCGCACTCCGCGTGGTCGCCCGGGCCTGACTCCGCTCGTCCCTGCGCGGCTGCTTGCCGCGCAGGGTCAGGCTGTTGGCGACGACGAGCAGCGAGCTGGCGGACATGGCGGCGGCGGCGATCATCGGGCTGAGCAGGCCGAGCATGGCAAGCGGAACGGTCACCAGGTTGTAGCCGAAGGCCCAGGCGAGGTTGGTGCGGATGGTGGCCAGCGTGGAGCGGGCCAGTCGGACGGCGTCGGCGATGACGTGCACGTCCTCGCGTGCCAGCGTGACGTCCGCCGCCGCGACGGCGGCGTCGGTGCCGCTGGCCAGGGCGATACCCAGGTCGGCTCCGGCCAGCGCGGCGGCGTCGTTGACGCCGTCGCCGACGAACGCCACCTGCGCGCCCCGCCGTTGGAGGTCGGCGACCAACGCGGCTTTGTCCTGAGGGCTCATGCCGGCGTGCACCTCGGTGATGCCGGCGTCGGCGGCGACGGCTGCCGCGGGGGCCTCGCGGTCGCCGGTGGCCAGCACGGGGCGCAGCCCGAGGCGCTTGAGGTGGTCGATGGCCCGGTAGGTGTCGCTCCTGAGGCCGTCGGCGAGGGTGATGATGGCCTGGGGCGCGCCGTCGACCGTGACCAGGACGGCCGTCGCGCCGGCCGTGTCTGCCCGCTCCACCGCCTCGGCGAGCGGGGTGGGCAGCCCGGCGGGGGGTTGGACGACGCACACCAGACGGCCGTCCACCTCGCCGCGTACGCCGAGTCCTGGGGTCTGTTCGACGGCGGTGGCCACAGGCAGTCGCCGATCGGGCGCCGCGTGGCGGGCCGCGCGGGTGATCGCCCTGGCGAGCGGGTGCCCGGAGGCGGACTCGACCGCGCCGGCGAGCGCCAGCGCTCGGTCGGCGTCGATGCCCTCGTCCGCCGTCATGTTGGTGACGGTCAGTCGTCCGGTGGTGAGGGTGCCGGTCTTGTCCAGCACGATGGTGTCGACGCCGCGCAGCGCCTCCAGGGCGGTGGGGCCGCTGATCAGCACGCCCATCCTGGCGCCCCGGCCGGTCGCGGCGAGCAGCGCGGTGGGCGTGGCCAGGCCGAGCGCGCAGGGGCAGGCGACCACCAGCACGGCGACGGCGGCGGTGACCGCGGCCTCGCTCGCCGCGCCCGCGCCGAGCCAGAAGCCGAGGGTGGTGGCCGCCAGGGTGAGGACCACGGGCACGAACCGCGCGCTGACGGCGTCGGTCAGCCGCTGCACCCTGGCCTTGCGGGTCTGTGCCTCCTCCACCAGGCGGCTGATGCGGGCCAGTTGGGTATCGCTGCCGACTGCCGTGGCGCGCACCTCCAGCACGGCGCCCGAGTTGACGGCGCCGCCGGCCACCGGCTCGCCGGGCGACACCTCGACGGGCCGGCTCTCGCCGGTGATCAGCGAGAGGTCGACCGCGCTGCTGCCCGCCTCCACCACGCCATCGGTGGCGACGCGCTCACCGGGACCGACGAGGAACCGGTCGCCGACCTGGAGTCGGGACACGGGGACGCGGCGTTCCTCGCCGCCGTCGAGGACGGTGACGTCGTTGGTGGCGAGTTCGGCGAGGGCGTGCAGGGCGGAGCCCGAGTCGTGGCGTGCCCTGCTCTCCAGGTAGCGGCCGAGCAGCACGAAGGCCGGGACGGCGACCGCCGCTTCTAGGTAGAGGTGGGCCACGTCGGGCGAGGCGCTGGGCAGCAGGCTGAAGGGCATGGTCATGCCGGGCATGCCGGCGCCGCCGAAGAACAGCGCGTAGCCGGACCAGACGAAGGACGCGGCGACGCCGAGCGAGACCAGCGTGTCCATACTGGCCGCGCCGTGCCGCAGTCCGCGCACGGCCCGCTGGTGGAACGGCCAGGCGCCCCAGACCACGACATAGGCGGTGAGCATGAAGCACAGCCACTGCCAGTTGCGGAACTGCCAGGGCGGCACCATCGAGAGCGCAAGCACCGGCAGGGACATCGCCAGTACCAGCACGAGCCGGCGCAGCGCCGTGGCCTCGGCGGCCGGCCGGCCGGTGGCTTCCGGTTCCGCCCCGAGTCGCGGCTCGGGCCGCCGGGCGGTGTAGCCGGCGGCCTCGATCGCCTCGATCAGCGTGGCGACTGGCACCTCGGTGGGGTGGGTGACGCGGGCCCGGTGCGTCGCCAGGTTGACGCTGGCGCTGACCCCGTCGAGCTTGGCCAGCCTGCGCTCCACCCGGCTGACGCAGGCGGCGCAGGTCATCCCGCCGATCTCCAGGTCGGTCAGTTCCTGGTCGACGTGCGCGTCCTGCGGGGCGGCGCTCACCACGTCACCGCCGTGGCGTCGGGCGCGGGCAGGCTGTGCCCGCCGCCGTCGCCACCGTGCTCGGACCGTTCCGGCTCCCCGCCGGACGGCTGCTCGCGCATGCCGGGGGCCACGGGGCCGGCCAGGCTGCCGACGGCGTAGGACGCCGCGAACACCAGCACGAGCAGTAGGGCGAAGGCGTACACCGAGGGCGGTGGCCCTGGGCGGCGCTCCGCTCGGGACCGGCTGAACAGCCGGTCCGGGAGAGTCGTGGACTTCATGAGAGAACCCCTTTACCTGGTGAGCTGTGGCGGTCTGACGAGCGGCCGTCATGCCGGCACGCCGCCCCCGCCCACAGCGGGTTTGCTTCGATGCGGAGCGATGCCCCGTTCCCCCGCCCGTCACGGGAACCGACCCGCCGCTCCGTACGGCGGGCCCTTGCCTCGGCGCCGGTCAGTCGCAGGGGACCCGCCGGTGGTCGAAGGCGATCAGCGGATCGCCGTTGAGCGGATGCCTGGTCACCGCCGCGTGGACGCCGAAGACCCGCTCGATCAGCTCGGCGGTCAGCACTTCGGCCGGCGGGCCCGAGGCCAGCAACGTGCCGTCGGCCAGCACGTGCAGCCGGTCGCAGACCGAGGCGGCGGCGTTCAGGTCGTGCAGCGCGACCAGGGTGGTCCGCCGGTGGGCGCGGAGCAGCGACAGCAGTTCCATCTGGTGGCGGATGTCCAGGTGGTTGGTCGGCTCGTCGAGGACCAGGACGCGGGTGTCCTGCGCGAACGCGCGGGCGAGCAGCACGCGTTGTCGTTCGCCGCCGGAGAGGGCGGCGAAGGGGCGGTCGACGGCGGCGGCCATGCCGACCTGGGTCAGGGCGCGGTCGACGGCGGCGACGTCGGCGGGGCCCTCGGCGGCGAAGGCCCGCTGGTGCGGGATGCGGCCCATCGCCACCATCTCGCGAACGGTGAGCGCGATGTCGCCGCCCCGTTCCTGAGGCAGCGCCGCGATCCGGCGGGCCACGCGCGCCGGCGGCAGACGGGTGAGGTCGTCGCCGTCGAGGAGCACCCGGCCGGCGTCCGGCCGCAGATGCCGGTAGACGGTGCGCAACAGGGTGGACTTGCCGCTGCCGTTGGGCCCGACGAGTCCGGCGATCTCGCCGTCGTGGGCCAGCAGGGTCACACCGGCCACCACATCGCGCCCGCCGAGCGCGACCCGCACGTCCTCGATCGCCACACTCACGCGGTCCTCCCCAGCCTTCGGTCCAGCAGATAGAGCAGCGTCGGCGCACCCAGCAGCGCGGTGACCACCCCGACGGGCAGTTCCTGGGCGGGCAGCGCCACCCGGCACACCACGTCCACGACCGTCAGCAGCAGTGCCCCGGCCAGCGCGGACAGCGGCAGCAGCCGGCGGTGGTCGCCGCCCACCAGCAGCCGGCACAGGTGCGGCACCAGCAGCCCGACGAAGCCGATGGCTCCCGAGACGGCCACCAGCACCCCGGTCAACACGCTGGTGACGACGAACAGTTCGCGCCGCAACCGTCGGGCGTCCACCCCGACCGCGGCGGCCGTCTCGTCGCCCATCGCCACCGCGTTCATCGCCCGGGCACGGGCCATGAGCACCACGAGGCCGGCGGCCACGGCCAGCGCGGGCAGCGCGAGCCGCTCCCAGGTGGCGCCGCCCAGGCTGCCCATCAGCCAGAACAGCACGCCCTGCGTCTGCTGCTGGTCCCCCGCCCGCAGCACCAGGTAGCTGGTGAAACCGGACAGGAACTGCCCGACCGCGACGCCGGCGAGCACCAGCCGCAGCGGCGAGAAGTCCCGGCCGCGAGCGGCGAAAACCCACACCAGCAGGAAGGACCCGAGCGCTCCGCCGAACGCCGCCGCCGACAGACCCGCCCTCAGCGGGCCGCCGCCGGCGCCCAGCACGATCGCGGCGACCGCCGCGAGCGAGGCGCCGCTGGAGACACCCAGCAGATACGGGTCGGCCAGCGGGTTGCGCACCAGCGCCTGCACCGCCGTGCCCACCAGGCCCAGGCCCGCGCCGACCAGCGCGGCAAGCAGCGCCCGAGGCACCCGCAGCTGCCACACGATCAGGTCGTCGGTGCCCGGCCTGGCGGGCTGCCCCGTCAGGCGACGGGCCACGACCTGCCACACGATGTCCGGGGCGATGTCCGTGGAGCCCAGGCTCACCGCGACGGTCAGCGCCGCCACCAACACGACCGCCAGCGCAAGACCGAGCGCGGCGGGACGGGCCCGCCGCACCGAGGCTCCCCGAGCCATGGCGATGCCGGTCACCGCTCCCCGTCCGAGAATCGGTCGGGGTACACGGTGTGGGCGATGGTCTCGACGGTCTCGGCGTCGCGCACCCCAGCGATAGTGGTGACTTCGAGACCGATCCGCAGGAAGCGCCCCTCGCGCACGGCGGCCAGGTCGCGCGTCGCCGGGTGGTCGCGCAAGAATGCCTCGGCCTCGTCGAAGGCCGCCTCGGTGGCCTCGGCGCCGCCGCGGTTACGGACGGCGAGCTGGATCCAGTCCGGGTCGGCGGCCACCACGTCCTCCCAGGACGTCGGCTGGAAGTCGGTGTCGCAGTCCGCGAAGACGTTACGCACCCCGGCCAGGGTCAGCACGGCGTTGGCGACCTGACGGTTGCACACGGCCATCGGCTGCTCGGTGCCGGCGTCGAAGTCGAAGATCCAGTACGAGGGTCGCTCGTCCGCCGGAACGTCGTCCACCACGCCGGCCACCTGGTCGAGACGCCCGGTCATGTCGGCGACCAGTTCCTCGGCCCGGTCCGAGGTGCCGGTGACGGCCCCCATCCGCCGGATGTCCTCCAGCACCGCGGACAGGTCCTCCCGAGGCTCGTCCGTCGTCGAGGCGCAGGCCGTGGACAGCAGGTACACGTGGGATATGCCGACGGCGGCGAACTCCTCCTCGGTGGGGAATCCCGTCATCCCCCCCATGCCGTCCATCGAGCCGAAGGTGTCGATGTACAGGTCGGCGCCCGAGCCGAGCAGCGTCTCCTTGTCGATGACGCCCTCGCCGAGCACCGGCACCGCCTGCGCCTGCTCGTCCAACTCGGCGGGCAGCGTGCCGGGCCCCGGCGGAAAGCCGGTGCCGATCACCCGCTCCCCGGCACCGAGTCGCAACAGCAGCTCAAGGCTGGAGGCGTTGCTGGTCACGATCCGCTCCGGCGCGGACTCGATCACCGTCTCCGTGCCCGCACAGTCGGCCACGGTCACGGGGAACGCGGCATCCGACTCGCCAGCGGCACCCTCGCCCGGGCCAGACAGTGTGCCGCCGTCCCCGCCGCATCCGGCCACGGCCGCGGCCATGGCCAGTGCCACGGCCCAACAACCCATCGTGCCCTTGGACCGACGGAGCATGATCCCTCCTGCTTTCCGCTGAATATGAGCCGCTACGTGGACCCAAACCAGCAGTCGGCGCCGGTGGCCGCCGAGTTCCAGGAGGGTCAGATCGGTTCGTCGGCCAGATACGGTGGTGCCGGCTCGTACCGGATGACGCGGAGCCCGTGGGCGCACCCGACCGACTACCGACCTGGGTGGTGCGCGTCCGCCGCCCGCCGACCAACGACCGGAGCCCACCGTGCCGTCCCCGTCCTGGCCTCCCTCACTCGCCATCCTCACCTTCCTCCTGCTGCTCGTGGTGGTGTTCTTACCTCTCCTTCGGCCTGGGCAGGCTGGCCGGGCCGGGCGGGCCCAGTACGCGCGAGGACGACGGAGGCACGGGAACCTCGGACCCAACCGAGACCGAACCCCCAGGACACGGCGGCGGTCATCGGTGAACTCGACGCTTCCGCTCCCCCGGTCCTGCCGTGGCCGGCATCACCCGGTTCGCCAGGCGGTGCCGGCCACGCCAGAGCCGGTCCGCCGTCAGGTGAGCAACTGGGCGGTCAGCGTCCGCCGGGCCCGGTTCACCCGGGATCGGACGGTGCCGACCGGGCAGTCGCTGACGATCGCGGCCTCCGCGTAGGGCAGGCCGAGGACCTGGGTCAGCAGGAACGCCTGCCGGCGCTCCGCCGGCAGCTTGGCCATCAGGTCGTCAAGGGCCACGCTCTCGTCGATACCGGGGAGATGGCGGGGTTGGGCCGCCTCCGCCACGGCTTGCCAGGCGTCGGTGCAGACCAGGACGGGCCTGGCCAGGTCGTGGCGGACGCGGTCGACGACCGCACGGCGGGCGATGGCCAGCAGCCAGGTGCGGGCCGACGACCTGCCCTCGAAGCGGGGCAGGGCGCGCAGGGCGCGCAGGAACGTCTCCTGGGTGAGGTCGTCCGCCGCCTGGGCGTCGCCGGTGAGGTGGATGACGAACCGCCGGACATGGGGGCGGGTGGCCACGACGAAGCGCTCGACCGCGCTCTCGTCCCCGGCACCGGCCGCCAACGCCCAACTGGTCACCGCGGCGTCGTCCCTTTTTCGGGCAGCGCGGTAGGAAGTGGTGGATTCCACGGTTGTTCTCTGTGTCCTTCGCGTGGACCGGCGCGCCCGCACGGAAGCGGCCACGCGCCGGTGAGTTGGTGGAACCGGCCGCGGCTCGTCGGCCGCGGTCCGGGTAGCGCCGTGTTGTCAGGCGACAGCGGGCGCCGCCGGTGGGCCGCGCGAAGGGACGACCCGGACGAGAAGCAGTTGGCGCGGCGCGTGGTCGGAGACCGCGGAAAGGGTGGACCACGCCGCCGGCGCCACGAGGGGGCGGGGGGACAGCAGCCACCGCACCGGGGCGAGCAGCCGCCGCGTGGTGGCCCGCAGCAGGCGGAAAACGGCGCGCTCGCCGCCCCACAGCCACACCGCGCTCAGCAGCGCCACCAGCACGTGGGCCGCGAGCATCCCGGTCGGATCGCCGCCCCCGTGGGACGGCGCCGCCCCGAGATGTCCCAGGCCCGCGTGGTTCAGCAGTTCGACGGCCTCACCCTGGGACAGCGAACCGTTGTTCGGCGATCCGCACAGCAGCAGGTCGGCCCACTCGCGCGCGGACATCGCCATACGGGGCGCGCCATGCGGCCCCGCGAGCGTGAACGCGGTGTGCAGCAGCCCCTGCGTGACGAGCGCCCCGACGATGACGGCACCGGGCCCGCGCTCACGGCGCGCGAAAGCCCAGGCGCCGAGACCGGTCACCGTACCCGCCGCCGCCAGCGTCGGCAGGGGGACCGGGTGGCCGGACATCGTCTGGTGCGCAAGCGCGGAGAGCAGCACGCACAGCGCCGCGAACACCAAGGCCCGCGCCGCCCGCACCATCGGACTCGCTCTCATGACTCCCGCATCGTCCCATTGGCGCGTTGTGGGAGAAGTGCCGGGCGGTCGCCGGAGCAAGCACCCGGCCGAAATCTCCCTTACGCCGGGCTCAGATAGCGCCCACCGCGGTGTCCAGGATCAGGAAAGCGGCCAGGGGGATCCCGAAGAGCGGTAGGAACCAGCCGACGAGAAGCAGGACCGCGCTGAGCGGGATCAGCACGCCCCCGGCACCTGCCGCCAGGCGCCGCTTGGCAGCGGGCGCCCGAAGGCGCCGGCCCCGGCCGCGCCGCCACCACATCTGGTAGCCCAGCACGATCAGGGTGGTGAGCGATACGGCGAGGAGGACCAGGGCGATCTGGTTGAGAAGGTCCGGAGTTCCTCGACGTTGGCCCCGGCGTAGGTGGACCAGGTCAGCCCGGTCGCGGACAGGAAGAACAGCCCGACGGCGGCCCACACGCCGACCGAGCCGTGCAGGCCCAGCGTGCGCCGCCGCCCGGTCGTGCCGCGCACCCGGCACCGCGCGCGGGCCCGGGTCAGCCACAGCACCAGGCCGGCGCCGGTGATCACCCACAGTCAGCTCGCGGCGAACTCGCTGTACAGCCGGCCCGGCTGGCCCAGGTGCAGGTCGCGGTGCAGTTCGTCGAACCAGGTGCGGAACAGCAACGCGCCCGTGCTGCCGTACTGTTCCAGCGCCCCGCGCGCGTCCGCGGTGCAGGGGTCGACGAACACCGCCAGGGTGTGCCCTCCGCGACTCCGGGGACCCCGGTGAGCAGCACGCGCGTGGTCGCCCACGGGGACGCGCAACTCGTCGGCGTAAACCAGCTTCTCCACCTGGAACGACACCGCGTGCAGCAACCCGCTCGCGGCCGCGACCAGCAGGAACGGTGCCACGAGAACGCCCGCGGCTCGGCCGGTGGATCTTCGGGCAGCACACCGGAAAGCGATTCCATGGCCATGACGTATCTCCTGGTTGCGCACGATCAGCCCCCTCGAACAGCCCGTACACGCTGCCGCCCACCACCCCACTCAGCAACGAGCCCACCCCGACCGCCAGCCGCTGCTGGCCGAACGTCACCGTGGCCGACCGCCTCGACCGCGCCAGCGCCTCCAGGTCGTTCTTGAGGAACAGCACGGCGTTGCCGACGCTCATCGCCACGGCACCGGCGGCGATGCCGACCGGCCGCCCGGTGGCGAACCCCGCCATACTCACCGCCATGCACGAGAAGCCGATCGCCATCGCCACCGAGTGGCGGGTACCTCCGACCCAACGCGCCACCAGCGGCTGAACCACCACCAGGCCGAGCGAGTACCCCATCATGACCACGCCGTAGAAGGCCGTGGACAGGCGCCCTTCCATGAATACCACCAGGTACTGGTAGAACTGCATGTACAGGTAGTGGGTCAGCACGGTCACCACGAACGGCATCACCGCCAGGCCACGTAGCACCCGCCGGAACGGCTCGACGGCCGGCCCCTCCTCGACCGGGCCCCTCCGGGCGCAGGAAGAAGTGACCGACCGCCAGCACGGCGTAGAGCACCGTGTTCACGGCGGACAACCGGCCCGGCTCGTGCAGGAACAGCGCCCCGACCACCGGGCCGAGAGCGATGCCGAGATTGCCGGCGGCGTTACCCGCGGACACCAGTCGCGGCCGCTGCTCAGGGGGCGCGGAATGCACCAGGTAACCACGGTACGCGGACGAGTAGAGCGCGCCCGCGCCACAGCTGAGGAACAGGGCGAGCACCGTCAACGCCCGCCTGCCCGCCCTGGCCAGATACGTCACCGCACCGAGGAAGTACAGGAACAGCCGCTCACGCAGCAGGACGGCCAGATACGGATGGACCGCGAAGGTTCCGATATTGACGAGGAACCCGCCCACGGGCAGGGCGAGTCGAGAGCCATTGAGGGCGTGCCGCACCCGGGCGCGCGGCGCCTCGGCACGTCCGCAGTGGACGATGATCGCGCGGCCATCAACCCGCGGATCCAGACCCGTCGACCGACACCGGGGCGGATCGTATGCGGAACGCTCTGACGGCGTAGCCAGACCCAGCACACCAGCCCATGCGTGACCTCCATCTGCTCCTGTCGAGACAGGTGAGGATCCTTCCCCCGAGCCTGCCCGTACGCGACCGCGCATACCGCGCCATCGGACCCCGACGGAGGACCAGTCGTCCCACGGGCCAGGAAAGTTCCCGGCATGATTTTCAGAAGTCGTGGACCGCAAAAGAATGGACGAATCCCCTTTATTAGTCGACCGAAAACCAGTTTCGGTTCCCGGTTGATTTTCCCTGCAATGGACTGCTGTCCGTGTCTTGTCACCCATGGGTCGATCAACTACCGTTCCGTGCGGCGCAGCTAGCGTCCTCGCCCGCTTCGGAGCCGGGGGTTCGCGCAATGCAGTGGTATGAGGAAGAGGAATTCTGGTCGGATTTCTCCAGCATCATGTTCTCCGCTCGAAGGGGTGCGGAGATCGTACGACTCGTCGACGAGGCGCTCCTTCTCGAATTCGCGCGCAATGCCCGTGTGTTGGATTTGTGTTGCGGGCCCGGCCTGTTTCTGGTTCCGCTGGCGCGCCGCGGCTATCGGGTGACGGGCGTGGATCTGAGCCCGGCCATGCTGAAACGCGCGGAGCGAGCCGCCGCCGGGGCCGGCGTCGACGCGCGTCTGGTGACCACCGACATGCTCACATTCGCCGAACCCAGGTCCTTCGACGTGGTACTCAACGTCTTCACGTTCGGCTACTTCGAGGACCCCGAGGACAACGCCAGGGTGCTGCGCAACGCCTACGCCTCCCTGGTACCCGGCGGGCGGCTGCTCATCGATGTGCTGGGCAAGGAGGTGCTGGCCGGCTGGATCGGCCGCCCGCAACTCGTCGAACTCGACAACGACGACGGCAATGACGGCGCGGAAGGCGGCTACGTCATCCAGCGCGACACCATCCTGGACGGCTGGCGGCGGCTGCGCACCGACTGGACGCTGGTACGCGGCGACACGGCCCGGGAGGCATCGCTCACCTGCTGGCTCTACAGCGGGGCCGAGCTGTGCACGATGCTCGAGGCGGTCGGCTTCACCGACGTCGAGTGCTACGGCGACTTCGACGGCGCCCCCTACGACCAGCACGCGAAGCGGCTCATCGTCCGCGGTACCCGGCCCAACGCACCCACGCAGGAGGAGTGGTGACGATCGTCGCGCAGGACGCGGCCCCGACGGTCACCGCGTGCCACCGGATGGCCGTGCTCGACCGGGAGCCCTGGTCACCGCCGGCCGTCCCGCCGAGGGTCCTGACGCCCGAGCCGCCGCGCCACGTCTTGGCCGACGAGGCGATCATCGTGCGTCACCCGCGCGCCGGGGCCACCCAACCGCTCCGGGACCTGCCGCACGCCACCGCCTCCCTGGAGGGAACACCCCGCATGATCCGACCACCGCTGCCCCGGACCCCGGGGGCGGCCCCGCTGACCGCGAATCCGCTGCCCACCGGCTGTGGGGCCGGACTCAAAACCGGATCGGCCGAAGAGACCGAGACCATCACCGTCTCCAACCGCGGCCAAACAATCACCCACCCCCGCCCCGAACAGGCGGTGGCCCACGGCGTCAGCGGCTCCCACGACACCACGGCCGACTGCCCCCGCTCGATCGGACGGTGACCGTCATGCACCCGCCCGCCGCCACCGTCCCCACCGTCCACGCGCACATCACCGACGCGGTCAAGGCCCCCGACCTGATCCGGCTCACCCCCCACACCGTCCTGGCCCGCTTCGAGACCCTGAAGATCTACGCGGCGCTCGGCGCCGTCCGCACCCTCCTGGACCGCGGCACCATCACCCCCGGCCAGACCGTGGTCGACAGCTCGAGCGGTATCTACGCCCTCGCCCTCGCCCTGGCCTGCCACCGATACGGCCTGCGCTGCCACATCGTCGCCTCCACCACCGTCGACGCCACCATGCGCGTCCAACTGGAGATCCTGGGCGCCACGGTCGACCAGATGCCGCCCTCCCAGGACCTGCTTCTGGACCAGGAACGGCGCGTCCGCCGAGTCCGCGAACTCCTCGCCCGGCAGCCCGACATGCACTGGATGCGGCAGTACCACGACCCCGTCCACTACACCGGGTACGAGGAGTTCGCCGACCTGGTGGCCGCCGCGCTGCCCGACCGCGAGCTGACCGTCGTCGGCGCCGTCGGCACCGGTGCCTCGTCCGCCGGACTCGTCCTGCCGTTGCGCCGCCGCGGCCAGGCCGTCCGCCTCGTCGGACTCCAGCCCTTCGGCAGCGTCACCTTCGGCAGCGATCGCTTCAGCGACCCCGAGGCCATCATCGCCGGCATCGGCAGCGCCATCCCCTTCGGCAACGTACGCCACGAGCTCTACGACACCGTGCACTGGATCGACTTCCGGCACGCCATGGCCGGCGCCATCGGACTCCTGCGCGACCACGCCGTCTTCGCGGGCCTCTCCACCGGCGCCGCCTACCTGGCCGCCCGATGGGAGGCGGCCCGCCACTCCCAGCGGACCTATCTGATCCTCGGTGCCGACACCGGACACCGCTATGTCGAGCGCGCGTTCGCCCGGCACCGCGAGGCGCCGGACCCGCACACCCTCAAGCCACACCAGATCACCGATCTGGCCAGCCTCGCCCTGCCCTGGTCGGTCATGGAATGGCGACGCAGCCCCCATCCGCCCGCACACCCACGCCCCGAGGAGACCGTGTGACCATAGCCGCCCTGGAGCTGGCTCTCCTTCGGCCTCGGCCGCCTGGTGGAGGCGGCCGCCACCGCCGGACACCTGCTGTGCCTCCTCACCCAGAACCGCGCCGTCTGCCGCCATGAACGCGCCCAACTTCCGCCGGACGCCCTCGACATCGACACCCTGGACACCGCCGCCTGCGCCGCCACCCTGGCCCAGCTCCCGGACCTGGCCGGGCTGATCAACTCCACCGGCACCTTCAGCGTCCCCGCCGCCGACCTCGCGGCCAACTCGGCCTACCAGGACCGGAGCCGAAGGCCGTCCGCCTGATCCGCGACAAGTCCCGCGTCCGCGACCTCCTCCACGACCGTGGCCTCAGCCGACTGCGCGCCCACCCCGTCGATCCCTGTCCCCGAGGCCGCCCCGGCCGTGCTCGAGACCATTGGGCTGCCCGCGGTACTCAAGGACACCACCGGTACCTCCTCGCGCGGCGTCTGGCTGGTCCGCGACGAAGGAGCCCTGCGCGCCGCCCTCACCGCCGCCTCCCACACCCCGTTGAAGGGCCGGCTGTTCGCCGAACCGCTCGCCTCAGGACCGCTCTACAGCCGGAGACCCTGAGCTGGGCCGGCGAGACCCGCCTACTCGGCGTGTGCAGCCGCCAAATGTCCCCCGAACCCGCCGTCCGCGAGGAGGCCGCCGCCTTCCCCGTCGCGTTCCCCGACGCCGAGACCACCAGGATCGAGGAGTGGGCCGACCGGCTGCTGGCCGCCGTGGGCCACGACGCCGGCTTCGCCCACATCGAGTTCGTCCTCACCGCCAACGGGCCCGAACTCGTGGAGATCAACCGCCGTATCGGCGGCGCCCTGGTCGGCGAGGCGCTGTGCCGCCGCCTCGCCACCAACGTCTACGACGCCCTGATCGACACCACCCTCGGCCGCCGCCCCGTCCTCCTCGACACCCCGCTCGACACCGGACCGGCCACCGGCTTCGTCCTCGTCCACCCGACCCACGACGGCACCCTCACCGGCTGGACCGGCCTCGACACCCTCCAGCCTTCCCGGGAACCCCTGAGTGGTACCCCACCCTGTTCCCCCGGCGATCCGGTCCACCATCTCCACGGCCCAGCGCGGCTGCACCGGCATCGTCCTCGCCGAGGCCGCCATCGCCGAACTTGCCCTGCACCGCGCCCTCAGCGCCGCCGGCAGCGTGCGCCCGGTCGTGCGGTCCTGAGCATCCACGAAACGGCGATTCGGTGGTGCGGACGAGTCGGGTGTGAACCGGGAGCTACCGATTGACGAGCCCCCGGGAACTTCCGGTCCTCGTGGGCCGACTACCGCGGCTGACCAGCGTTCGTCCGTGTCCTGCCCGCGAGGATCCATCAATGTCCCGTGGCCGATCCGCCGCCGTCCTGGCGACGGGGCTACTCCCCCTCATCACCGCGTGCGGGGGTTCCTCCGAGCCGGGGCCGTCGACCGACGTCCAGGGCTTCGACGCGACCACCGGCTTCGCGACCCACGAGGACCTCGCCCGGGCGGACGCCAGGACCTACGTCTCTCCCGAGGGCTGCGACCAGGACAACTCGCGGATGACCATCGAGGGCAGCCGAGTACCGCGCAGTCGCCATCGTCGAGGCCGGCGCCCAGCACATGCCACGGCTGGAGGTTCCCACTCGACGGAGCCCGCGTCGCTGCGGCCGGCACACGTTCAAGTATCTCGCCCGCACCGCGTGCGCTGCCTCCGCCCGCGGGTGGAGGCAGCGGCGGAACACACCGACGGTCTCTACTGGTGCTCCGTCACGACGACGCGGACCTGGGACGCGCGCATCCACAGCAGCACGCACACCACCGTCTCGACCACGGCGGTGGCCAGCAGCGCGGCCACTCCGCCCAGGGCGCCCGCGGGAGACAGGAAGACGAGGCTGATCACGGCCGCCACGGTCACGGTTGCCCAGCGCAGCCGTGCGGCCGGGCGGAGCACCAGCAGCACCTGCCCTGCCGGGGACGGGGCGGGCCACGGCCCGCCCGGGTGCTGGTGCCTGTGGTCAGCCGGCTCCCTGTGCATATCTGCCACGATGACACAGGGGGAGCTATCCGGCAGTCACCGCCCGACCCCCCCTTCCAATGAGGGTGACCGCTGGCGAACCTTACGGGGCCGGAAGGTCTGTGCACAGGCGGGGCGACCGCGGATGCGACGCCCCGCCGGCGGATGGGCTCGGGTCAGGCGGTGGCGCAGGTGCTGTCGTTGAGGGTGAAGGCGGTGGGTGCGGTGTTGGTGCCGGCCCTGCTGGCGACGAAGCCGAGGGTGACCGAGCCGCCGACCGGGATAGTGCTGGTGTAGGAGGCGGGGGTTACGCTCACCGAGCCGCCGTTCTGCGTGGGGGTGCCGCCCCACATGTTGGTGATGACCTGGCCGTCAGCGAAGGTGAAGCCGAGCGACCAGTCGTTGAGGGTGGCAGTGCCGGTGTTGCGGATCACGATCTCCCCCTGGAAACCGCTTTCCCACTCCCCCACCGAGCGGTAACCCACAGAGCAGGTGCCCTCCGTGTCTCCGGGCCCGCCCGGATTCTGGCTGCGCAGGTGCTCCCTGAACCCTTCGCCGTAGGTGCTGGTCGGCGTGCCGTTCCAGTCCTCGATGAGCACGCTGCCGCCGCCGCAGCCCCAGGGGTTCCAGGTCCAGGCCGTGTACCCTTCGAGGAGACGGAGAAGAAGTTCGGCACCGGGCAGTCGCTCACCTCCCACATCACGATCAGTGAGTGGCTCGATGAGTGGCTGGCGGGCAAGAAGAAGCTCAGCGACGGCGGCAAGAGCCGCTACGACATCGACGTCCGGGTGCATCTCAAGCCACACCTCGGCCACGTCCGACGCGATCGTCTCACCGTCGCCCGCCTCGACGCCATGTTCGCCGCCATCGAGGCGACCAACGAAGAGATACGCGACGCGAACACGATGCGACGCGCCGCGCTCGAGGAACTGTCCACCATCCCCGCGAAGGGCAAGGAGAACCGCGCCCTCCGCAAGGGACTGAAGGCAGCCATCGAGGCGATGCCTCCGTTCCGCCGGGTCACCGGCATGGCGTCCCAGCACCGCATCAAGGCCACGCTCAGGGCCGCGCTGAATACAGCTATCAAGCGCGGAGACCTCAGCTCCAACGCCGCCGCACACGTGGAGTTGGAACCGGCCGAGCGGCCCAAGGCACTGGTCTGGAGGACCGAACGTGTCGAGGAGTGGATGCGCACCGGTCTCAGACCGTCGCCGGTGATGGTCTGGACACCCGAGCAGACCGGCGCCTTCCTCGACTTCGTCGCCGACCACTGGCTGTACGGCGTGTGGCATGTGATCGCCTTCCGCGGCCTGCGCCGCGGCGAGGCGTGCGGATGCCGCAGAGGCGACCGGAACCGCCTGGCCAAGACACTGACCATCGCCAAACAGCTGGTGCAGACACGCACCGAGAACGGCTGGGGCGTGCGTGAGAGTGCACCGAAGACCAGCGGCGCGCGGGTCATCGCTGTGGACTCCGTCACCGACGAGGTGATCGACGGCCAACTCGCACGGCAGGAGGCCAAGCGGCGCGATCTGGGTGAGGCGTGGACCGACACGGGCCGGCTGTTCACGATGGAGGACGGCACGTGGATCGACCCCCGTTGGCTCAGCGAGGAGTTCGACCGGCTCGTCGCAGCATCGGGACTCCCGCCGATCCGCCTGCACGATCTGCGCCACGGAGCTGCCACGCTCATGCTCGCCGCGGGAGTCGACGCGAAGATCGTCGCGGAAACGCTGGGTCACAGCGACACCCGCATCACGCGGGAGGTCTACCAGTCCGTGCTCCCCGAAGTCGCCCTCCAAGCGGCCGAGGCGACCGCCCGCATGGTGCCCCGTGGCGACGCGGACAAGCCCTCGCCGGGCCTCACGGACGTAGACCTTGGACGACTCCTCGCCAGCCCTGCATTCGCGGCGCGGCTGGCCGCACTCGACCTACACGCCGAGACGTTCGTCGAGCAGATGACCGAAGCGATCCGCGCCGCGGTCCGGGAGGACCCGGAGCTGGACCGAGCCGCAGCGAAGCCGCGCAGCGGCACCGCGGAAGAGAACAGGGCTGAGGCGGCCGAGGCCGCCGCCACGCTGGTTCCCCTCCGGCGCGGGGCGACGGAGGACGACGACTGCCGCGCCGCGCCGGAAAATACCTCCGCTCACGCCACGCTCACGCCAGAGGGGGCGAAGATCATCACCTTCCCCTCCGGCCGGGTCCGGGCATAAGCAAAAGGCCAGGTCACACGAGGTGTGGCCTGGCCTTTCCTGGAGCCGCCTAAGGGAATCGAACCCTTGACCTACGCATTACGAGTGCGCCGGCCACCAGCACGCCGGCCGGCCGGGCCCAGCCGGCCGGGCCGTGGTCCTCGGTGAGCGCGGCGGTGGCCACCAGGGCGACCAGCAGCACGGCGGCGGCCCTGGCCAGCAGCAGCCGCACCCGGTCGGGGATCCGCGCCCGGTGGCTTGGGGGCGTGTCCGCAGGGTCGCGTCGCACGCCCGCGGCGTCTGGTGTGTGCGATCGCAAGGCGCCGGATCGCAGCTCGTACTTGGCCGTACTCGCGCGATTCGGCAACGCAGCGAGCGTGCGCGCCAGGCGTCGCGGGATAGACGGGACCTTGCGGACACGCCCCAAGAGCGGGCCGGTCACGCGAAGGGCGTAGGTGCCGGCGGCCAGCAGGAGGATGGCGTACAGGGGCATCAGCGCGCCTCCGGGACCGCGGCGGGCGCGGGGGTACGGCCGGGCGAGCACAGCAGGCCGGCGAGGGCGAGCAGCACCGGCAGCCCGGCGGGCAGGAACGGGGTGGCCGCGACCGCGACCGCGGCGCCGGACAGGGCGGCGCGCCGCGTGCGGCGGTCGCTCAGCGCGGGGAGCACCAGGGCGAGCAGCACCGCGGGGAACGCGGCGTCCAGCCCGAGCGCGTCCGTGTCGCCGATCCCGCCGCCGGCGAGCGCGCCCAGGACCACGCCCACGTTCCAGCAGAGGAACACGACGACACCGCATATCCAGAACGCGGCCCGGCGGCGCCGGCCGTCGGGCTGGCGCAGCGCGAAGGCCAGTGACTCGTCGGTGATCAGGTGGGCGCCCAGCAGCCGGGCGCGCCACCGGCCGTCGAGGGCGTCGGCGACGGCGAGGCCGAAGGGCAGCAGGCGGGCGTTGAGCACCAGGCCGGTCAGCACGGCGGCCGGCGGGAGGCCGCCGGCGAGCACCACGCCCAGCGCGGCGAACTGGGCCGCGCCGGCGAAGACCAGCAGCGACATGACGACCGGCACCCAGGCGGGCAGGCCGCCCGCCACGGCGATGGCGCCGAAGGAGGCGCCGACGACGGCGTCGGCCAGGCACACCAGGCCGATGTCGGCGAGCGTGCGGCGATCGAGTGTTCGGCAGAACGAACGCATGTCCGCTACAGTGAACCGAGCAGGCCGCGTTCGTCAAGTCGAACGAAGAGACGTCTGGAGCGAACACATGGAGAACGAGTCACCGGGCCGGGACGAGCGGCAGCCCTCCGACCTGAAGGGGCTCATCGCGTCGGCGCTCCGCCGGGAGCGGGACCGGGCGGGGCTGTCCCTCACCGAGCTGGCCCGGCGGGCGGGCGTCGCCAAGTCCACGCTGTCCCAGTTGGAGTCGGGCGCCGGCAATCCGAGCGTGGAGACGCTGTGGGCGCTGGGCGTCGCGCTGGGCGTGCCGCTCAGCAGGCTGCTCGATCCGCCCCGGCCGGGCGTCCGCGTGGTCCGGCTGGGCGAGGGCCCGGTCACCCACTCCGAACGGGCGGACTACGCGGCGGCGTTGCTGGCCTCCTGCCCGCCGGGCGCCCGGCGGGACCTCTACCGGATCACGGCCCAGCCCGGCCGGGCCCGGGTCTCGGACCCGCACATGCCCGGCACGGCGGAGCACGTGATACTCGGCGCCGGCCGGGCGCTGGTGGGCCCGGCCGGCGAGCCGGTGGAACTGGGCCCGGGCGACTACGCCTCCTACCCGGGCGACGCCCCGCACGTCTTCGAGGCCCTGGAGCCGGACACCACCGCGGTGATCGTCATGGAGCACATCTGAGGCGGGCCCGGCCGGGTCACAGGGCGGGCTCCTGCTGCGGCTTGGCGAACTTGGGCAGGGCGGTCATCAGCAGGGTCATCAGCGCGAACAGGCCCAGGACGTAGAACATGCCCACGCGAAACGCCCGCGCGAACGTCTCGGCCTGCGCGTCGCCGGCGTTGTCGGCCAGCACCCCGGCGACCACCTCGGCCTGCTCGGGCGTCACGCCGTCCGGCGCGGTGCGGCAGCTCTCGGGGACGACGCTCGGGTCGACCTCGGCCATCCGGTCCTCCGTGCAGAGGCGGTAGCCGGCGACGATGCCGTTCCGGACGTCCTCGTCCGCGACCCCGGCCACCGTCAGCTCCTGGTGGACGCGGGCCTCCACGGAGTCGATGCCCTTGCCGGACTGGCCGGGCAGCGCCGCCAGGAAGAGCACGGCGACCAGGGCGATGCCGATGGCGCCGCCGAGCTGCCCGGAGGTGTTGAGCACGCCGGACGCGGAGCCGGCGACCTTGTGCGGCACGTCGGTGAGCGCGAAGTCCAGCACGGGCGCGACGACACAGCCCATGCCGAGCCCGAAGACGAAGATCGGGACGCTCATCTCCACCGAGTCGATGCCCAGCCCGTACCGGTCGCTGGCCCAGATCAGCGCCAGCCCGCCCAGGATGAGCAGGCCGCCGCCGGCGAAGAGCACCCGCCGCCCGAAGCGGGGCGTCAGGAACTGCACCGCCATGCCGGCCGCCAGGATGAAGCCGATGAACATGGGCAGGGCCGTCAGCCCCGCGCGCATCGCCGACCAGCCCAGGCCCGTCTGCATGTAGAGGGTCCAGGTCAGGAAGAACGTGCCGTAGGCCACGCTGTAGACCAGGTTGACGCTGAAGCCGCCGGCGAAGCTGCGCGCGGTGAACATGTCGAGGGCGATCAGCGGCGAGCCGCCGCGCGCTATCAGCCGCCGCTCATAGGAGATGAAGCAGCCGAGCAGCACGAGGGAGCCGGCCATCATGACGAACGACCAGGCGGGCCAGCCCAGTTCGCGCCCCTGGGTGAGCGGGTACACGAGCATCAGCACACTGGCCGCCGCGAGCACCACGCCGACGACGTCCAGGCGCGGGGCGTCGGGGTCCTTGGACTCACGCACGAAGTAAAGCGCGGCGATGAACGTGGCGATGCCGACGGGCAGGTTGACCAGGAAGATGGGCCGCCACGACCAGCCGAAGAGGTCGGCCTCGACGAACACGCCGCCCAGCACCGGGCCCAGGATGACGGCCAGCCCGCCGATGCCGCCGAACATCCCGAAGACCTTGCCGCGCTCCTCCGCCGGGAAGGTCACATGGATGATGGACAGCACCTGGGGCACCATCAGCGCCGCCATGGCGCCCTGCACGACCCGGGCGGCGACCAGCATGCCGGGGCTGTCCGCGATGCCGCACAGCAGCGACGCGACGGTGAACCCGGCCATGCCGATGAGCAGCACGCGCCGCCGCCCGTAGATGTCGCCGAGCCGGCCGCCGGTGATCAGCAGGGTGGCGAAGGAGAGGGCGTAGCCGGCGGTGATCCAGGCGACCGCGGAATAACTGGCGCCCAGATCGCCCTGGATACTGGGGACCGCGACATTGACGATCGTCACGTCCAGCAGATCCATGAACGCGGCGAACAGAATGACCGACAGGGCCACCCAGCGCTTGGGATCCGGCGCGTCGGCGGCGGCCTCGGGCCGTTCCGCGAGATCCTTCAGCTCCCTCTCGCCGGGTTCCTCGGTGGTTTTCTCGGTGGGCACGGCCATGGGGCTTCCCGACCTTTCCTCACATCAGTCCGGGCAAGGACAAGCGCGCCCCGCCTGCCGGGCGTCCATCCGATCGTGCAACGAGTCGCCGGAGGGGCCAACGTTCACCAGTGCACTCTGTCAAGTGACGTATTCACAGCAACCAAGACACTTTAATACTAACTTGCTTGACCACTAAGTCTCTTGCGGAATACCGTTTCTGATGTGGGCCGGGGTGGACGCAGTGGCTCGGCCCGCCATGCCAAGAGCGCCCGCAAGGAGTTCTGATGACCACCAATGACAGCGATCGCGCCGACGCCACCGGTACGCCCGTCCGCAAGCGCGACCAGCCGCCCGGCGCGGTGGACTTCACGATGATGTATCTGACGCACGACGCGTTCCTGCGCGATCTGCGCCGCCTGGAGGCCGCGGTGGCGGCGGGCCGCGCCGGGGATCCGGCGGTGCGCAACGGCTGGCAGACGTTCAAGGAGCAGCTCCACAGCCACCACGTCGGCGAGGACGAGGCCGTCTGGCCGCAGCTCCGGGAGAAGCTCACCGCCCCCGAGGACATCGCGGTCCTGGACCTGATGGAGGCCGAGCACGGCCAGATCGACCCCCTCCAGGAGCGCATCGACGCCGCCTTCGAGACCGGCGGTCCCGAACTGGAGGCGGCCGTCAAGGAGTTCACCACCTCGATCGCCGCGCACATGGAGCACGAGGAGGACCAGGCCCTGCCGCTGGTGGAGACCCACCTCGGCCCCGAGGGCTGGGCGAACTACAGCCAGTTCATGCTCCGCACCCAGACCATGTCCGACGTCGGCGCCTACTTCGCGTGGCTGCTGGACGGCGCGAGCAACGAGACGCGCAACCGGGCGCTCGGCCCGCTGCCGCCCCCGCTGCGCTACATGCTGCACCAGGAGTGGGAGCCGGCGTACCGCAGTGTCCCGCGCTGGAGCGACACCCCGGCCTGACGGCCGCCGCGCCGCCGAGCACCGTGAAACGGCCCGCCCCGTGAAGGGGCGGGCCGTTCCGCTGCGCGGGGAGCGAACCGGCTTACTCCACGTGGAAGTTGGCCATCATCGCCATGTCCTCGTGTTCCAGGTTGTGGCAGTGCATCATGTAGCGGCCCTTGTGCCCGGCGAACCGGGCCAGCACCTCGACCACCTCGTACGGGCGGACGTCCACGGTGTCCTTCCACCCGGCGTCGGTCGGCTCCGGCGCCTCCCCGTTGCGGGAGATCACCTGGAAGTGCGCCAGGTGCAGATGGACGGGGTGGTGGAAGTCGCTGCTGAACCGCCAGAGTTCGACCGTGTCCAGCCGCGGGTTCGCCCAGGAGTCACCGGTGCTGAACGGGCGTCCGTTGACCGTCCACATCTCGTGGCCGCCCTCGTTGGTGAGCCGGAAGTCGAACGTCCGCTCCCGCACCGACTGGGAACGGGCCACCCGCACCGGCTCGGCGAGCAGCCGGTCGGGGACGCTGGAGTCGTCCTGCGCGCGGCGGGCGACGCGGAACTGCATCACCTGGCGCATGGCCCCGTCCTCCAGCGTGTTCACCAGGTTGACGCGGGTGTCCACCGGGAACTGGGAGAAGTCGACGACCACGTCGAACCGTTCGGCCGGCGCCATGGTGATCGTGTCGTGGGACACCGGCCGCTCCAGCAGCCCGACATCGCTGCCGATCTGGACGATGGGCCCGACCCGGCGCCCATCGGCCTCCAGCGTGAGCTGGTAGCGGCGGGCGTTCGACGCGTTCAGCAGCCGGAACCGGTAGCGGGTGGTGGTCACGTCGAGCACCGGCCAGGGCGCGCCGTTGACCAACTGCACATCGCCGAGGACGCCCGAGTGGTAGTCGGACTCCACGCCCGGCTCGCCCGACAGCGACGGGTCCAGCGAGGGGTAGCGGAACGAGCCGTCCTCCTCGAAGGCGCGGTCGCAGATCATCAGCGGTATGTCCCGCTCCCCCTGGGGCAGCGGGAGCCCCTGCTCCTCCTCGTCCCGCACCAGGAAGAAGCCGGCCAGCCCGCGCCAGACCTGCGGCGCGCTGAAGTCCATGCGGTGGTCGTGGTACCAGAGCGTGGCGGCCCGCTGTCGCAGCGGGTACTCGTACGTCTTCTCCCCCGCGTGGAGCGTCCAGTCCTCGGGCGCGACGTGCATCCCGTGGGCCGTGTCGGGCGTCCAGTTGCTCTCGGGGGCGTCGGGGTCACTGCCGACGGGCAGCACCAGGTCGGTGGGGTAGCCGTCGGAGTCGGGCGGGGTGACGCCGCCGTGCAGATGCGTGGAGGTGGGCACCGGCAGCGAGTTGCGCACGGTGACCAGCGCGGTGCGACCGCCCTGGGCGATGAACGTCGGGCCCGGGAAGGTCCCGTCGTAGCCCCACACGGTGGTCTGGAGGCCGGGCAGGATCTCCACGGCGGCCTTGCGCTGCTCGACCTCGAACCGGTCGACGCCGCCCTCCTGGCTGACCGGCCGGGCGACCTGGGGGATCGGCAGCGGCACGCCGAACGGCTCCGGCAGCGGGGCCGCGCTGGTGACGATCTTGCCGGTGGTCTCCTTCGTCAGCTCGCCGCAGGCCGTGACGCCGGCCGCCACCACGGCGGTGCCACCGGCGAGTTGGAGGACACGGCGCCGGGACAGCGGGCGGGCCTTCACTCCTCTCCCTCCGCCCCGACGAGCGCCCGCTCCTCGGCCGGCTCGTCCGCCGCGGCGTCGGGCGTGCGCGCCGGCCGCAGCAGCGCGAACGTCCACAGCACCAGGGCCGCCTCGACGGCGCAGATGGCCATGCCCAGCGGCATGTGGCCGCCCAGGGTCCGGCGGTCGCCGAGGATCTGCTGGATGGCGACCATGACCAGCAGGCCGAGCGCCGCCGCCATGGGCCACCGCAGCCAGCGGTTGCGCCGCCACAGCAGCACGGCCAGCACGACCTGGGCGAGCGTGAGGACGTTCAGCGCCATCGCGTACGTCTCGTGCCAGTCGAGCATTTCGATGTCACCGGTGACGAACAACCCGGCCACCGCGGCGAGTCCGATCGTGGTGATGAGGGCCAGGAGGCACACCGTCCGCAGCAGACCCACGACCACGCGGCCCGTCACGGGCCGGATGACGGCCACGTCCCCGGGGAGCGATCGCACTTCAGCGTCCGGCGCTCCCGTACTTAAGCGCTTCACAGAGTTACCCATTCCTTCCGACATGTCGCGGCCGGCACAGGCTGGTTCGTCCGTACCGATCGCCGGGCGCCAACGGTCATACGAATCCCCAGTAGAGGCGGTCCGGCCGTGTGCCGACCAAGACTTCGAACAAGATCTGTCACGTCTGATTCTTTCAGCCCCACTGGGACCGCACACGGGGCCACCGCAGCGCGGTGGCCCCCCAGGTCAGTCCGTCTCCGAACGCGGCGAGCAGCACCCGGTGACCGGCGCCGAGGGCGCCCTCGGCGGCGGCCCGCGCCAGCAGCAGGGGAACGGCCGCGGCGCCGGTCGGCGACCCGTCGCCGGCGGGCGGCAGGCGGCGTTCCGGCGGCACGCACAGCCGCTCGGCCACCTCCCGCAGCACCTTCGCCACGTCGCCGCGAGGGGCGGCCAGTTGGTCGATGTCCCGCGCCGACCAGCCCGCGGTGTCGAGCGCCTCCAGGCTGGCGGCGTAGACGCGTTCGGCGGTGTGCCGCGACGCGTCGGCGTCGGCGCGCTCGTCCTGCTCGCCGTCGCTGCCCAGCACCACGCGGCCGACGGCGCCGGCCTCGCGGGCGTGCCCGGCGCGGAGCACGACGGCCGCGGCGCCGCCCGGCGCGCCGGCGGCGGCGCGATCCGCGGCGACGAGCAGCACGCGTTCGGCGGCGCCGGAGGTCACCAGGCCCGCGGCGCTGGCCAGTCCGTACAGGAACCCGCTGCACACGGCCGCCACGTCGAACGCGGCCACGCCGCCGAGGCCGAGCCGGGCCGCGACGCGCGGGGCGGTCGGCGCGGCGGCGTCAGGGGTCGCGGTGGCCAGCACGACGGCTCCGGCCGCCACCGAGCCGGAGGAGGCGAGCGCGCGGCGCCCGGCGGCCACGGCCAGCTCGCAGGTGTCGGCCGACTCCCCGGCGGGCGGCGGCAGATGACCGCCGATGCCCTCCAGCACGGCGGCGCGGCCGGGCGGCGGGCGCAGCGGGGCGTATCCGGCGGCCACCAGCAGGGTGCTGCGGTGCTGAACGGGCACGCCCAGATGGTCCGACAGCCGCAGCAGCAGGCCCCGGCTGGGGCGCGCCCGGCCGTTCTCCACGAAGCTCAGGTGCCGCGCCGAGACCTCCGCCCGTTCGGCGAGCTCCAGTTGGCTGAGTTTCCGTCGGCGGCGCCACTCGCGGATGAGCGCGCCGGGTTCGGCGGATGTCTCGGTGAGGGCCACGCTTGGCATGCTAGGGAGCGGCCGGGCGCGGTGCCCTCGGCCGGGAAGTTCTTCGTCACCTCCCGGCCGTCATCAGCCCTGTTGAGCAAGGCAGTTCACAGATCGTCGGCGGAGACGATCGTGGGCTCGGGGATCGGAACGATGAACCGGCCGCCGTTCTCCAGGAATTCGCGTTCCTTGCCGATGATCTCCTCCGCGTAGTTCCAGGCCAGCAGCAGGTAGTAGTCCGGCGGGTTCTCCTTGCCGTACTCCGGGGTGCGCACCGGGATGTGGGAGCCGGGCAGCACCCGGCCGTGCTTGAGCACGGTGGTGTCGATGGAGAACTCCAGCTCGTCGGTGCCCAGTCCGCACACGCCCAGCAGCGTGTTGCCCTTGGCGGGGGCGCCGTAGCCGGCGACCCGCTTGCCGTCGGCGACCAGGGAGCGCACCAGGGCCGGCAGCTTCTCGCCGATCCCCGCCACGCGGCCGGCGAACTCGGCGTAGGTGGCGTCCTCGAAGAGCCCGAAGTCCCGCTCCTGCTCCCGCATCCGGTCCACCACGGGGCGCGGCTCCCAGGGGCCGTCGTCGCGGCCGACGAAGACGAGGATCGATCCGCCGTGCACCGCCAGCCGTTCGACGTCCACCACGCGCAGCCCGTGCCGGCCGAACAGCGTGGCGAGCGTGTCGACGGCGAAGTACGACAGGTGCTCGTGGTAGATCGTGTCGAACTCGTTGTGCTCCAGCATGTCCAGGGCGTAGGGCACCTCGACGGCGAACACCCCGGCGGGTTCGAGGAGTTCACGCACGCCCACGGCGATCTCGGCGATGTTGTCGATGTGCGCGAAGACATGGCGGCCCAGGATCAGCCGCGCGGGCCCGTACTCCTTCAGCACGCGGCGCGCGGTGGGCCCGGAGAAGAAGTCGGGCAGCGTCTCCACGCCGCGCTCCCCGGCCGCGGCGGCCAGGTCGCGGGCGGGATCGACGCCCAGGGTGCGCATGCCGATGTCCTGGAACGCCGAGAGCTGCTGCCCGGTGTTGCTGCCCATCTCGACGACGAACGAGCCGGCGGGCAGCGCGAACCGGTCACGGCACAGCGCGGCGACATGCCGCATGTGCTCGGCCATGGTGCGGGAGTCGGAGGTGACGTAGAAGTACCGGCGGTAGAGCACCTCCGGGTCGACCACATGGGTCAGGCTCATCAGCCGGCAGGACCGGCAGGAGACGACGCCCAGCGGGTAGGCGGGCTCGTCGTCGTAACTGTCGGCCGGTTCAAGGAAGCTGTTGGCCAGTGGCAGCGGGCCGAAGGAGACGACCTCCTGCCAGTCGTTTCCGTCGCAGACCCGGCAGGTGTCGATCAGCCGCACCGGCTCCCTGGTGTCCTCGTTCACGAACGTGCCTCTCTTCCGATGCCTGTACTGACGTGTCGTTCCGGGTCGGGCGCGGGCCGGCCGGGGAAGGGCCCGGACAGCGCCGTGGTGAGCATGTCCCGCCAGTGCGCCATCGGCGGCAGCCCGGCGGCGGCCCACCGGTCGTGCGCCAGCACGCTGAAGGGGGGCCGGGGGGCGGGGCCCGCGTGGTCGCGCGTGCTGCCGCGCGTCACCAAGTCGGGGTCGAGTCCGGCCAGTTCGACGGCCGCGCGGGCCAGGTCGAACCAGGTGGCCCGGCCGGCGGCCGTGCCGTGGTAGACGCCGCCCGGCGCGTGACCGGCGTGCGCGCGGCGGCCGAGCTCCACCAGGCGCTCGGCGAGCGCCGCGGCCCAGGTCGGCTGGCCGTGCTGGTCGTCGACCACCCGCAGCGTCCGGCCCGCCGCGGCGCGGCTCAGGATGGTGCTGACGAAGTTCTTGCCGTGCCGGCCGTAGAGCCAGGCAGTGCGCACCACGTGGCCGGTCTCCGGCAGCAGGGCCGCGACGGCCTCCTCGCCGGCGCGTTTGCTCCGGCCGTAGGCGTTGATGGGGCGGGTGGGGGCGTTCTCGGCGTAGGGGGTGGCGGTGTCGCCGGGGAAGACGTAGTCGGTGGAGACGTGGATCAGCCGCGCCCCGTTCGCGGCGCAGGCCGTGGCCAGGGTGGCGACGGCCCGGCCGTTGACCGCGACGGCCTCGGCCTCGTGCGCCTCGGCGCCGTTGACGTCCGTCCAGGCGGCGGCGTTGACGACGAGGTCGTGCCCCGCCACCGCGGCGGTCACCGCGTTCGCGTCGGTGATGTCGAGCGTGGCGCGGGAGGCCGCGGTCACCCGGGCGCCGGGGTCGGCGGCCAGGACGGTCAGCAGCTCACGGCCGAGCATGCCGCCCGCGCCCGTCACCAGCCAGCGCGTCATGCGCCCGCCACCGCCTCGGCGGCGGGCGCGCGCCACCAGTCGCGGTTCTCGCGATACCAGGCGACGGTGGCGGCCAGGCCCTCGGTGAAGTCGATCTCCGGGGCGAAGCCCAGCTCGTCGCGGATCTTCTCGGCGGACAGCGCGTAGCGCCGGTCGTGGCCCTTGCGGTCCGCGACGTGGTCCACGGCGCTCCAGTCGGCGCCGCAGGCGGCCAGCAGCCGGCCGACGAGCTCGCGGTTGGTCAGCTCGGCGCCGCCGCCGATGTGGTAGATCTCCCCGGCGCGGCCGTGCCGCAGGACGGTCTCGATGCCGCGGCAGTGGTCGTCCACGTGGAGCCACTCGCGGACGTTGCCGCCGTCGCCGTAGAGCGGCACGCGCTTGCCCTGGAGCAGGTTGGTCACGAAGAGGGGGATGAGCTTCTCGCAGTACTGGTACGGCCCGTAGTTGTTGGAGCAGCGGGTGATCACCACGTCCAGGCCATGGGTGCGGTGACAGGCCAGCGCCAGCAGGTCCGAGCCGGCCTTGGAGGCGGAGTACGGGGAACTGGGGGCCAGCGGCTGGTCCTCGCGCCAGTGCCCCTCGTCGATGGAGCCGTAGACCTCGTCCGTGGAGACGTGGACGAAGCGGCCGACGCCGTGCCGCAGCGCGGCGTCCAGCAGGACCTGGGTGCCCTGCACGTTGGTGGAGACGAACGGGAGGGCGCCGGCGATCGACCGGTCGACGTGCGACTCGGCCGCGAAGTGGACCACGGCGTCGTGGCCGGCCATCACCCGCGAGACGGTGTCGGGGTCGCGGATGTCGCCGCGCACGAAGGCGTAGTCGGCGTGCCCGGCGACCGGGGCGAGATTGGCGAGGTTGCCGGAGTAGGTGAGGGCGTCGAGCACGGTCACCCGCTCCGCTCCCCCGGTCAGCAGTCGCCGGACGAACGCCGAGCCGATGAAACCGGCGCCGCCCGTGACGAGAATGCGCATGGCTGCCGCTCCTTGTGGCGCTGGATGGTGAAACGGGCGGCCCGGCGCCGCCGTCCATGGGGTGGGTCCGTCTTCGAAGGGGGCGTCCGTCCGCCCGCGTCGTCTGGTGCGTGCGATCGCAAGGCGCCGGATCGCAGCTCGTACTTGTTCGTACTCGCGCGATTCGGCAACGCAGCGAGTGTGCGTGCCAGGCGGCGTGGGCAGGGCGGCCTCTTCGAAGACGGGCCCTGTCCCATGGTGGTCCGGCCGGGCCGCGGGATCTCCGCGGGGGTCTCCCGGAGGGCGGTCCCCCGCAGGCAGTCCGGCGGAGGGTCAGTCCTTGCCGGTGATCTCCCTCAGGTGGGCCTCGACGGTGGCGGGGTGGGGCATGGCGCGCATCTCCTCGCGCACCTCGGCGGCGGCGGTGCGCAGCGACGCGTCGTGCAGCAGGGAGTCGATGGCCTCCTTGGTCAGCTCGGTCGCCGCCTGGGCGATGCCGGCGCCGCGGGCCGCGATGAGCTGGGCGTTGGCGTAGCGCTCGCCCTCCTCCGGCATCAGGATCTGCGGCACGCCGTGCGCGAGCGCGGCAAGCGTGCTGCCGGCGCCGCCGTGGTGGACCAGGCCCGCGCTGGTGCGCAGCAGCAGGCTGAGCGGCACCCAGCCGCGGATCTCGACATTGTCGGGCACCGTGCCCAGCTCGGTGGTGTCGACGTTGCCGAGGGCCAGCAGGAACTCGGCGTCGATGTCGGCGGCCAGCGCGATCAGCTTGTTCAGCGGGGACAGGCCGCCGAACGCCGGGGCCATGGTGCCCAGGGTGACGGCGATGCGTGGCCGCTCGGGGGCGGTGCGGAAGTCCTCGGGAACGACGTAGCCGCCGTTGTAGGGAACGCAGCGCATCTTCCAGCCGCGGGTGTTCTGCGCGAGGCTGGGCGGGGCGATGTCGATGGCGTACTGCCGCTCGGGCAGTTCGACGCCGTAGCGCTCGAACAGCGGGGCGTTCCACTCGCGCAGCTTCTCGCTGAAGCCGTCGTAGTGGATCAGGCCGATGCCGTGCTCCACGACGGGCACGCCGACCTTGGCGGCGGCGAGCAGACCGCCCACGTACTGCGGCGAGTTGATCACCACGTCGGGGCGCCACTCCTCGGCGGCCCGGACGACGCCGTCGGTCATCACGGTCTGGTGGTTGGTCAGCTTGGCGTAGACGCGCTGGACGGCGTCGAAGTCCGCGTGGTCGATGCCCGCGTACTCGCCGGCCAGTTCTGGGTGCTTGGCGAACGTCTCCAGGACCATGCCCACGGCGTTGTGGCCCGGCATGATGTCCTCGACCGGCAGACCCGCGTCCTTCGCCTTGAGGCCGTCACCACCGGTGGCCATGAGCACCTCGTGGCCGGCGAGCCGCAGGGTCCAGGCCAGCGGTACCGTCGAGAGGGCGTAATTGGCTCCGGGGGTGGCTGCGAAGAGTACACGCATGATTGACTCCCTTTCCCTTCCGTCCATCCAATTTCGCCATCCGCGGGATCTCCGGTCCATTACCTGGCAGGTAATAACTCGCCACCGTCAGTGGGCCGTCAGGAAGGTGTCAGTGGCGCGTCAGTGCATTGTCAGACGCATGCCGCACACTATTGCTCTCCCCTATGAAAACAGGAGTTGCCGTGAAGGGTTTGGTTCTGTCGGGGGGTTCCGGTACCAGGCTGCGCCCCATCACCCACACGTCGGCGAAGCAGCTCGTTCCCGTCGCCAACAAACCCGTGCTGTTCTATGTCCTGGAATCACTCGCGGCGGCCGGAATTACGGACGTCGGCGTGGTGGTCGGCGAGACGGCCGAGGAAATCCGGGCGGCGGTCGGCGACGGTTCCCGATTCGGTCTGGACGTCACATACATCCGCCAGGACCGGCCGCTCGGCCTGGCGCACGCGGTGCTGCTGGCCCGTGACTTCCTGGGCGACGAGGACTTCGCCATGTATCTCGGCGACAACTTCGTCGTCGACGGGATCACCCCGCTGGTCGAGGAGTTCCACCGGGCACGGCCCGACGCGCAGATCCTGCTGACGAAGGTGGCCGATCCGTCGGCGTTCGGAGTCGCGGAGCTCGACGAGAACGGCCGGGTCGTCCAGCTCGTGGAGAAGCCGAAGTTCCCCAAGAGCGACCTCGCGCTGGTGGGTGTGTACCTGTTCACCCCCTCGATCCATGACGCGGTCCGCGAGATCCGGCCCTCCGCGCGCGGGGAACTGGAGATCACGGACGCGATCCAGCACCTCGTCGACCAGGGCCACGAGGTCCGTTCGTCGCTGATCTCGGGGTACTGGAAGGACACCGGGAACGTCACCGACATGCTGGAGGTCAACCGGCAGGTGCTGGAGAGCGTCGCCCCCCGCGTCGACGGGGACGTGGACGAGTCGAGCGAGATCATCGGCCGGGTCGCGATCGCCGAGGGCGCCCACATCCGCAACTCCCGCATCATCGGGCCGGCGATCATCGGCGCCGACTGCCGCATCACCGACACGTACATCGGCCCGTTCACCTCGGTGGCCGACGGCTGCCGGATCTCCGGCAGCGAGATCGAGTTCTCCATCGTGCTGGCGGACTCCGCCATCGACGGCGTGCACCGGATCCAGGCGTCGCTCATCGGGCGCCGGGCCGAGGTCACCGCCGCGCGCGAGGCGCCGAAGAGCCACCGGCTGGTCCTCGGGGACCACAGCAGCGTGCGCATCCGCATCTGACCCCCCTTCCTGAATCCGAAAGAGCCCACGGACAAAGGCCACGGCGAGGAGAGCCATGGACATCCGGCCGCTGGACATCGACGGCGCCTTCGAGATCGTTCCACAGCAGCACACAGACGTCCGCGGGACGTTCCTGGAGTGGTACCGCTTCGACCGGCTGGCCGACGCGGTGGGCCGTGACGTGCGCTGGGCGCAGGCGAGCCTGTCGCGCTCGGCGCGCGGTGTGACGCGCGGCATCCACTTCGCCGATGTGCCGCCGGGGCAGGCGAAGTACGTGACGTGTGTGCGGGGCGCGGTGTTCGACGTCGTCGTGGACCTCCGGGTGGGCTCCCCCACCTTTGGCCGGTGGCAGGGCGTGCGGCTGGACGACATCGAGCGGCGCGCCCTGTTCCTCGCCGAAGGGCTGGGGCACGGCTTCTGCGCGCTCACCGAGGACGCGTCGATGAACTACCTGCTGTCCACGACGTATGCGCCCGGCCGCGAGCACGTGGTGCATCCGCTGGACCCCGAGCTGGCCATCGACTGGCCGGTGGCCGACCCCGTCCTGTCCCCCCGGGACGCCGCCGCGCCGACGCTGAAGGAGGCGCGGGTCACGGGCCTGCTGCCGGACAACGCGGCCTGCCGGCGCTGGGTTTCCGGGGAGTTGACGAATAAGAATCCAATTCCCACAGCGAATTCGAGCCCTCTGCTACCGTGAAATCATGGAGAAATTCACGAGGCGTCATTACGACGTAAGGGAAATCCCGATCGCCGAACTGGTGCGGAAGACACTGGGCGTTCCCGATCTCGAAGGGCTCGACGCGAGCGACAAGGTCCACACCGTGGAAACGGACCAGAGCACGCACTACCACAAGCTCTTCTACGACAATCTGGACTCGTTTCTTCCCACCTACCGGAAGCTCGCCGCCGCCCTGCTCGGCAGCGACGCCGACCGGTTCTACATCCAGCGGGTGCCGACCTTCCGCGTGCACCTGCGGAACTCGGTCGCGGTCGGTTCCTGGCACCGCGACAGCGACTTCGGTCACGACCCCAGCGAGACGAACTACTGGGTGCCGATGACCCGTGCCTACGGCAACAACACGGTATGGATCGAGGGCGAGCCCGTCTCCGCCGAATACGGTGACGTGATCGAGTTCGACGGCGCGAACCTGTGGCACGGAAACGTCGTCAACGACACCGAGACCAGCCGCGTCAGCATGGACTTCCGCACCATACCGCGGGCGTCCTACCGGCCCAGCGAGAAGCGTTCAGCGTCCGCCGGGGTGCCCTTCACCCTCGGCGAATACTGGGACGTTCTCTGAGCGAGCCGACGGCCATGCGAACAACCACTCTGGCGGACGGCCGGACATGCGGGGCCATCGGTCTCGGCTGCATGTCGATGTCGCACTCCTACAGCCCGATGGAACGCGATGACGCGGAGTCGATCGAGGTCATCAACCGCGCCGTCGACCTGGGGATCACGTTCTTCGACACCGCCGACATGTACGGCCCGTTCACCAACGAACGACTGCTCGGCCTGGCGCTGGGCAGCCGTCGCGACGAGGTCCTCGTCGCCACCAAGTGCGGTCTGCTGGCGGGACCGGACGGCAGGCTCCGGCGGGACGCCCGGCCCGAGTACATCCGCGCGGCGTGCGACGCCTCGCTGAAGCGGCTCGGCACGGACGTCATCGACCTCTACCAGTTGCACCGCGTCGATCCCGCGGTGCCGCTGGAGGAGAGCTGGGGCGCGATGGCGGAGCTGGTGCGCGAGGGCAAGGTGCGCGCGCTGGGCATCTCCCATCCGACCGTGGAGGAACTGGAGCGGGCGCGGGCGGTGTTCCCCGTCACCGCGGTGCAGCACGAGCTCTCGGTGTGGGCGTCCTACACCCGCGAGGACGTGCTGCCGTGGTGCCGGAAGAACGCCGTGACGTTCCTCGCGTTCGCCCCGCTCGGCCGGGGGTTCCTCACCGGGCGGCTGCCCACGGCGCCGTTCCCGGAGAACGACTCCCGGTCCCGGGATCCGCGCTTCGCCAAGGGCGCCATGGCCGAGAACCAGGCCATCGTCACCGCCATCCGGATGGTCGCCGAGCGCCATGAGGCGACGCCGGCGCAGGTGGCGCTCGCCTGGGTGCTGGCGCAGGGCGAGGGCGTGTTGCCCATACCCGGCACCAAGAAGATCCGCTGGCTGGAGGAGAACGCCGCCGCCACCGAGCTGACGCTCAGCCAGGAGGATCTGGAGGACCTTGATGCCATGCCGCCGCCCGCCGGGCACCGGAGGTGGGTCTGAGCGAGCGGCGCGCCCCCGGAGGGCGGCACGGCGGGGTGGGTGCCCGCCGTGCCGCCCTCATTCTTTCGCCCCCGTGACACCGGGCGCCCAGGGGCAGCGCTCACGGCAAAGGCCCCGCCGGCGGCGGGGCCTTTCCCGAATCGTTGGGTGCCTGAATCGTTCGGTGCCGGCCGTCAGGCGCCGGCGGCGGTGCGCAGGGCGTCGACGCGGTTGGTGGACTCCCAGGTGAATTCGGGGAGTTCGCGGCCGAAGTGGCCGTAGGCGGCGGTCTGGGCGTAGATGGGCCGCAGCAGGTCCAGGTCGCGGATGATCGCGGCCGGGCGCAGGTCGAAGACCTCGGTGATGGCCTGCTCGATGCGATCGGTGGGGACGGTCGCGGTGCCGAAGGTCTCCACGAACAGGCCGACCGGCTCGGCCTTCCCGATCGCGTAGGCGACCTGGACCTCGCAGCGCCGGGCCAGGCCCGCGGCCACCACGTTCTTGGCGACCCAGCGCATGGCGTAGGCGGCCGAACGGTCCACCTTGGAGGGGTCCTTGCCGGAGAACGCGCCGCCGCCGTGCCGGGCCATCCCGCCGTAGGTGTCGATGATGATCTTCCGGCCGGTCAGCCCCGCGTCACCCATCGGGCCGCCGATCTCGAACCGGCCCGTCGGGTTGACCAGCAGCCGGTACCCGTCGGTGTCCAGCTTGATGCCCTCGTCCGTCAGCAGCTTCAGCTCCGCCTCGACGACGAACTCCCGGATGTCGGGCGCCAGAAGAGAGTCCAGGTCGATGTCGGACGCGTGCTGGCTGGAGACCACCACGGTGTCCAGCCGGGCCGCGCGGTCGCCGTCGTACTCGATGGTGACCTGCGTCTTGCCGTCCGGGCGCAGATAGGGCACCGCGCCGTTGCGCCGCACGTCCGAGAGGCGGCGGGCCAGGCGGTGGGCGAGGTGGATGGGCAGCGGCATGAGCTGCGGGGTCTCGTCGCAGGCGTAGCCGAACATCAGGCCCTGGTCCCCGGCGCCCTGCCGGTCCAGCTCGTCGTCGTCGCCCTCCACGCGGGCCTCGTAGGCGGCGTCCACACCCTGCGCGATGTCCGGCGACTGCGCGCCGATCGACACCGACACCCCGCAGGAGGCCCCGTCGAAGCCCTTCTTGGAGGAGTCGTAGCCGATCTCCAGGATCTTCTCCCGCACCAGGGCGGCGATCGGGGCGTAGGCCTGGGTGGTGACCTCGCCGGCCACATGGACCAGGCCCGTGGTCAGCATGGTCTCGACGGCCACCCGCGAGGCGGGGTCCTCCCGCAGCAGCGCGTCCAGAATCGTGTCACTGATCTGGTCCGCGATCTTGTCCGGATGCCCCTCGGTCACGGACTCCGAGGTGAAGAGACGACGAGGCACAGCAGATCTCCTTGGCGATGACGGTGAATGGTCGGTTGCACCGGTGAACTGCCGCATGCCGCGGGCGAGGCTGCCCGGCCCGCGTCAGATCGCGTACGACAGGTCCGCGGCTCTACTTTCCCGGTAGTCCAGGTCCGGGTCGTGCCCGAGGATGGCCAGCTCCGTCCGGCGCAGTACCGGAGAAGGCTCAATTCCGAGATCGTTGGCCAGGCGGGACCACATCTGACGATAAGTGGCCAGGGCCTCCGCCTGCCGTCCCGAACGGTAGAGAGCAAGCATCAATTGCTCGCAGAAACGCTCCCGCAGGGGATTCGCCGCATGCGCCTCGCGCAACTCGCCCAGAATATGGGTGTGGTTGCCAAGCGCGAGTTCGCTTTCGAAAAACAACTCCAGCGCGTGTATCCGGTATTCCTCATAGCGCACCGCGGCGGCCTGGCACAGGACGCCGTGGACATCGCCGCCGAACACCGGACCGCGCCACATGAGCAGGGCAGCGCGCAGGACCTCGGACGCCCGGCGCGGGTCCCGGGGCAGGCTCTCCTGCGCCCGGCGCACCTCGGACACGAAGACCGTGGCGTCCAGCTCGCCCTCGGCGACGAGGAGCTGATAACCGAAGGGATTGCCGACCAGCCGGGAGGAGGTCCGGTGCGGTTCCAGCGCGCCGATTTTCTTGCGCAGCCGGCTGATATGCGCGTGCAGGGCGTTCGCGACACCATCCGGCGGCGATTCCCCCCAGAGCTCGCCGACCAGGGACTCGGCCGGCACGATCCGGCCCTCGCTGGCCAGCAGGACCTGAAGCAGGGTGCCCTGAATTCCGCCGCGCACCGCAAACCTGCCGAAGGGAGAGTGAGCTTCCAATCTTCCCAGCAAAAAGAAATTCAGCATCAACGTCTCCGGTTCTTGCGCGGGCCGGCGCCTCGACTGGTTTCAGTTCAATATCGCTTCAGCCGCAATCCAGGCGTACTCATCGACGAATACGGTCAACGTAGACGGCAGCCGTCCGGACCGTCAAAGTCCCGACTGCTAATCCGTCACCTGCCGGGACGCGGAACGGCGCGCGTGGCCCTTGGCAACACCCGGGGGAATGAGCAGACTCGGAGAGATTGTCAGGATCATGTCCATTCTCAGGAGGAAGCGTGACCACACAGGACCCCACCTCCGCCAGACGCCCGGCCCGGTGGGCGCGGCTGATCGCCGCCGCCACCGGCTTGCTCGCCCTGACGGCCGTCCTCGTTCCCGGCGCCGCGGCCCAGGCGGCACCGGCTTTCACCGCCGCCCAGCTCGCCACCGCGGGCGAGGCGGTACGGGCCGCGGACGTCGGCGGCACCGCCTGGGCCGTCGAACCCGCCTCGGGCACCGTCCGGGTCGCGGCCGACGAGACGGTCTCGGCCGGGGAGATCGCCCGCATCGAACGCGCCGCCGGCCGCCTGGCCGGCGCCCTGGACATCGAGCGCGTTCCCGGCCGCCTGGAGCCGTTCCTCCAGGGCGGTGAGCCCATCTACGCCGACGCCGGGTGGCGGTGCGCGGCCGGGTTCAACGTCCGCTCCGGCACCACCGATTACTTCGTCACCGCGGGCCACTGCACCGAGGGCCACCCCAACTGGTACGCCAACGCCTCCCACACCACCCTGCTCGGGCCCACGATCGGCAGCAGCTTCCCGGGCAACGACTACGGGCTGGTCCGCCACGCCAACACGGCGGTGCCCCGGCCCGGCACGGTCGTCTGCAACGGCCAGGTCATCGACATCATCGGCGCGCGGAACCCGGCCGTCGGCGAGATCCTCTGGGTGGCCGCGCCCAGCGGCTGCCGCTCCGGGGGCGTCACCGGCCTCAACTACACGGTGAACTACGGCGGCGGCGACATCGTCTCCGGCCTGGGCCGGCTGAACACCTGCACCGAGCCGGGCGACAGCGGCGCCCCGGTCTTCACCGGCAACTACGCGGTGGGCATCATCTCGGGCGGCTCCGGCAACTGCGCCAGCGGCGGCACCACGTTCTTCCAGCCGATCCTGGAGATCCTCAACGCCTATGGTGTGACGATCACTTGACGCGACGCCGCCGCCTCCCGGCGCACGGGAGGTGGCGGGGCCCTGCCGCACAGGCAGCGGGCGGGCAAGCGCCCGCCCGCTGTCCGGTGCCGGGTCAGGCGAGCGTTCCGGCGGCGGCGTCTCGCAGCAGGGCGGACACATCGATGCGCTTGCCGCCCATGGCTTTGTTGATGGCGGCGATCTGGTTCTCCAGGTCGTCCACGACGGCCTCACGGCCCTGCTCCGCGATGGCGACCGCTTCCAGCCCGGCCGCGGCATAGCCGCAGACACCCCGTTCTCCCGCGGTGACCGCGAAGTCCCCCTTGGGCAGGGTGACCCGGTCCGTCCGGGCCCTGGCGATCAGCAGGAATCCGCCGGTCGCGAAGCCCAGCAACGCCCCCAGCGACCACTCCTCGATGCGGCCGCCGGCGGTGTCCTTGTCGCCGGACCCGGTCTGCGTATCGGCGTCCTCGGACGTGGGCGGTGTGACGACGGACGGGTCCAGAAGCGCCCCACCGAAGGTGCGGTTCTCCAGGATCGCGCGGGCCTGCACCGGGTCGGTGCCCCGGGTGATCACCACGGTGCCCTGGGCGCTGAGCTGATTCAGGGTGGTGGGCTGCTTCTGCGACGCCACCACCAGCTCGGACGACGTCGCTTCGTTCGTGCGGTCCTGGAAGCGCTCAAGGCACCACTGGTAAGCCTCGGCGGCGCGCCGGACCCGGTCCGCGGCCTGCCCGTGGAGATGGGCGTAGACCGAGGCGACGTGCGTCTCCCGGTAGGTCTCCCTGGCGCTGATGGCGGTCATGGTGACGCCCGTGAGCAGCCTCATGGCCTGCGTCCCGGACTCGGGTCTGTTCTCGGTCAACCGCGAGGCGATCACCTTGGTCGCCCCGATGAAGTCGGATAACGGCTTGTCGTCGATCGTCAGCATGTGCGGCATCTCTCTGCTCGCCCCGGGGACGAAGGATGACGCCCCCCCGTTCCGGCCCGTACGCGGGACAGAACCGTACAAGTATGGTGCCCCCGGCGGATTTTCGGGCGAGTTCGGCGGAACTGGGACGTGGGGGGCGGGCAGCGTCCGGCCCTACCTCCGTGGGGCCGGTCCTGGGGCGGCGGCCCACGCTTGCGTGTCGACACGTTGGTGTGCGGCCGGGGCCGTCACCGATGTGGCCCAGGAACGCTTCGTGGCTCCGCGCCGCCGGACCTAGGTTGGCACATAAGACGCTCTCCGGGCATATCGGCGGGCGGTTCGGCCGGGCCCGCCCCGCCCGCCGGTGTGACCGAGGGAGAATCATGGAACCCCTGTTCCGCATGCTGCTGGTGCGTCCCGCGGTGGGCGCGGGAGCTCCGCTCCGGCCCATCGCCCTCGGCGACGAGACCCCGCTCGCCCAGATCTTCGCCTCCGCCGCCGAGGACCGGCCCGCCGTTCTCAAACGCACCGCCGCCGATGTCGCCGGCAGCGCGCGGATGGTGCGCCGGAGCGGTGATCTCGACAGCGCGCCCCGGCTCGCCGCGTTCGCCGCGGCGCTGAAGGATCTGCTGGCGGGGCCGGGACCCGTGGGCCGCGCGGAGGTGGTGGCCGCGGCGCGGGCGGCCTTCGGCGCCGCCCCCGACGACGCCACGGTCGCCGCGCAGCTCGGCCAGGACCGGGCCCGTCTCGTGGAGAGCATTCTGGCGATCAAGCTCCTTCCCGAGCTGCACCGGCTGCCGCTGGCCGAGCTGGTCGACTCCCTGCGGCTGATCGCGCTCATCCGCCGGACGGCCGAGGACACCGACTTCCCCGAGGGCCCCGAGGAGTTGCGGCGGGCCCTGGTCGCGCCGGTACGGCTGCCCGGCGACGGGCGCGTGACGCCCGGGCCTCGCCGCCCCGCCCGCCCGACCCGGGGCCGGCGGAGGAGCGGCACCGCCTCATCGGGGAGCTGGTGGACCGGTATCGCCGGCTGGACCACGCCGTCGAGGAGCTGCACGCCCTGCCGGGAACGGCCCTGAGCAGCACACAGGTGACGGCCTCGCCGGGGCGGCTGCCCGCCGCGGAGTTGCGCCCGGTGGAGCTGGCGCGGACCGCCGTGGCGGCCCGGGGGCAGCTCTTCAAGGGGCTGAACGAGGTGATCGCCCGCCTCGGCCAGGATCAGGGAGGGCGGGAGGCGGCGGTGACCGCCGTGTCGGTGGCCGCCGGAGAGGTGCGCAAGGTGCCGTCGGTCACGCGTCTGCTCGCCGGCAGCCCGGCGGTGGGGGCACCCGAGGGCACAGTCGGCTTCCGGCTGTCGGCCCAGGCGGCCGCGGCGCTGACCCAGACGACCCGCCGGGCACTCGACGAGAACGGCCTCTCGGCGGCCGAGCACGGTCTGAGCCACCTGGTGAACCGGCTGACGGCGGCGAAGGCGCGCGCGCTCGGCGCGCTGGAGGAGCTGGACTCGACCACTTTCCACCACACGTTCAAGCACGTGGGCGACACGCTGGTCCGCATCAGCACCCCGGTCGCCACGAGGGTCAACTGGCTGGCCCTGGGCTCCACGGAGCACGCGCTGCCCGAACACGCCGCGCCGGCCGAGCGCGTTCCAGGCACGCACGGCGACGTGAAGCCCGCTGGAATCGGCGAATTGCTTCTGGTCCAGCAGCAGCTCGTCGGGTACGAGACCACCGACATCGCGCACGTCGAGAACGTGCTGCGCGGGGAGCGGCAGCTTCGTGAGCACCGCCGTCGCCGGGTCACCGAGGAGTTCACGCTGCGCGAGACGGAGACGACGACGGCCGAGGAGCGGGACCTCGAATCGACCGACCGCTTCGAGATGCGCCGCGAGACCGCGGAGACCATCAAGACGGACGCCTCTCTCAAGGCCGGACTGACCGTGTCGGGGAAGTACGGCCCCACGGTGGAGTTCTCGGCCAGCGCGGAGGGGGCGTTGTCCCGGAGCCGTGAGCAATCGACCGAGGCGGCCACGGAGTTCGCCAAGGAGGTCACCCAGCGCGCGTCCTCCAGAATCGCCGAACGGGTGCTGCGGAGGGAGACCCTGCGCGTCACCAACGAGGTCGAGGAGCGCTCCGAGCACACGCTGGACAACACCGGCGGGGCCGAGCACACCGTGGGGGTCTACCAGTGGCTCCAGAAGGTCTACCAGGCGCAGATCTTCAGCTACGGCATGCGCACCATGTTCGAGTTCATGATTCCCGAGCCGGGGGCGTTCCTGGTGGAGGCGTTCCGCCGGGCGAACGCCACCGCGCTGGAGGTGGACAAGCCGCCCGCCTTCCCGCTCAGGCCGGAGCAGATCAGCGAGGCCAACTACGGCTACTGGACCCGGGTTCTCGCCGCCACGTCCATCAAGGCGCCGCCCGAGCCCTATGTGACGAAGACCCATACCTTCAGCTCCCCCCAGGGGGAGCCGGAGACCAATGTCTCCCATGCCGCGGACATCGCCATCGACCCCGGCTACGAGGCGGTCTACGGGCATGTCGGGCACGCCATCAACGTGTGGGACAGCACCTGGAGCATCGACGTGGTCCTCGGGCGGCACACCCATCGGTTCGGCGAGGGCCGGCCGGCGCTGTGGAGCCGGGCGCTGGACGGGGAGACCGGCGCGGTACCGTTCGCGGTCAACACACTTGACGTGAGCACGGGCGCCGTGACCGTCGAGGTCGTGTGCCAGCGCACCGCCCGTGCCATGCAGCAGTGGCGGCTGGACACCCACGCGGCCCTGCGCGACGCGCACCGGGCCCGGCAGGCCGAGTACGAGGAGGCGCTGGCCCGGGCCCAGGCGGCGGCGGGCCTGGTCGTTCCCGGCAGACCTCCAGCGTTCAACCTGGAGCTGATGAAGGACGAGCTGAAGAAGGCGTGCGTCACCATCCTCACCGAGCAGCACTTCGATCTCTTCGACGCCATCGAGACGGGCAGCAACGGCCTGCCGCAGATCGACCTCCACGAGAACGAGGCCGAGGGCCCCTATGTCCGCTTCCTTGAGCAGGCGTTCGAGTGGGAGCACATGACGTGGCTCACCTACCCGTACTTCTGGGGCCGGAAGTCGCAGTGGACCGATCGTCTGGCCTTCGAGGATCCGGACCCCTCCTTCAACCAGTTCCTCAAGGCCGGGTACTGCCGGGTGTCCGTCCCCGCTCGACCGGGCTTCGAGGGCGCCGTCGACCACTTCATGACGTTCGGCGAACCCTGGCTGGGCGGCCCGCTCCCCACGATCACAAGCGACCTGTACCTGCCCATCTCCGAGGAATTGGCCGAGCGACTCGACCGCCCGGGCGACGAGGTGCCGGTCGGCGAACCCTGGCAGGTCCGGATTCCCACCACGCTCGTCCGGCTGCGCCCGGACGGCTCGCTCCCCACCTGGCGTCAGAACCAGGACGGCGCCTGGGTGGAACAGTGACGGCCCCGCCCGCGGCGACGCCGCGCACCACGGCGGGCCTCGGCCGCTACCGGAGCGAACTGGCGGACTGTGAACGCGACCTGGCGCAGGCGCTGCTCAACAGCCAGGCGTACGGTCCGGTGGGCGTGGCCATCATCCGTGAGACCGCCGCTCTGATGCGGAGGCACCTGGAGGTCGCGCCGGATTCCGTGCTCGCCTTCGACTCCCTGCACGAGGACGGCCGTTCGGGAGCGGCACTCTGGCGGTACCGGATGTTCCACCGGGCGTGGCTGCGATACGACCGGCGGCACGCGGACCCGCCGGGGTACGCCGCCAAGTACGCGGAGTTCGTCGCGTTCGCCAGGCTGGAGCTGGCTCGGTGGTCCGCCGAAGAGGTCATCCGCGTGCCCGAGGAGGGCATCGTCTATGTCGTCCGCCGCAACCGGGCCGCCGTGGAGATCATGGGAGTGGTGCTGGAGGAACTGGTCGGCCGGTTCGAACACCACACGACGGAAGCGGATTTCTACGGGATCTCGCCGCTGGACGCCTACCGTCGCATGCTGCTGGAGCGTGACGATCTCCTGGCCGCGCTGCGTCTGGGGCAGACACTTCCCCTGGACTCGCGGAAGTACCGCGTCGGTCTTCCCGCGCGCCCGGCGTGGGCGGAGGCCGTGGAGCTGGGAATCGGGTTCATTCCCGTCGTGGGAAGCCTGGTCGCCGCCTACGAGGCATACTCCGGCAAGGATCTCTTCGGCTATCCGCTCAGTCCCGTCGAACGTGCCGTGCTGGGGGCCTCCGTGCTGCTGCCGGCCGCCGCCCGCCTGGCGAAGGGCGGCCGGGCCCTGTACTCGGCCGGCCGGATGCAGCGCATGTACGGGCGGGAGGCCGCCGCCTGGTCGCGGGTGTTGGGCAGCGCCGAGCGGCTCAGCGCCAGTCCCGAGACGCTGCGCGTGCTGCGCGCCGCGGAAGCCGGGGTGGTCGCCCGCTCCCCGCTGTCCCGCGCGGAGAGCCTGGCGGTGTCGGAGGCCCTGGAGACCGCGGCGCTCGGCCGCACGGGGGTGCCGGCCGCCATGCCTGTGGTCCGGGCCGAGGTGCGCGAGGCGTTCCGGGCTCTCGCGCACAGCCACCCGGGCATCGCCGAACTCGACGAGCTGGCCGTCAACCGCGTGCTGCGCCGCGGCGCGAACACGGACCACGTCAAGGGCCAGTTGCTGGAGGAGCTGCTGGAGACCCAGGCGGCGCGATGGCTGCGGGATCCCGCGGGGCTCACCGCGCTGGGCCTGCGACCTCGGCGCGGCCCGCTGGAGTTCATCCCCGGCCACCTGATCCGTGACGCCCTCGGGCGGCAGCTCACCGACGGGATGATCGCCCTGCGCCGCGGCGGGAGGCTGGAGGTCCTGGTCATCTTCGAGGCCAAGGGCGGGCAGCGGGCGGCGCGTGAGCTGAGGATCACCCCCGCGGGCCGGGAGAAGTCGCCCGAACTCCGCGCCTACGCCGAGGACTGCCACCGGGAAGTGGTGGAACGGGCACGCCTGTCCGGGAGCGACGTCACCGTCTCCGTGGAGGAGATCGAGGCGGAGATCGCGCGGTCGGAGCGGGGCGGCCAGGTGCGGCGTGACATGGAGCGGCTGGTGCCGGTGGCGGGGGATGACCCCACCGGCCGGGCCACCAGGTTCACCGACATCTTCATCGGCGGGGTCAGCACGCCGGTGTGGGTCTCCCCGAGGCGGACGAAGATCTTCGGGGTGGTGCCCCGCGACGTGCGCCCCGGCCGCATGGTGGAGGATCTGCGGGCCCTCGGCTACGACTTCGAGATTCTCGGCCTGCCGATCACCCAGCGGCAGCTCACCGAAGCGGCGGCGACGCTCACGAAGGTCTTCGAGGCACTCTGAGGGCAGCCGCGGCACGGGACGGCAACGGGGCCGGGAGCGATGGTGCACCGGGCGCGGCTGGCGCGCGGAAAGCCGTTGCCGGCCGGCGGCGGGTGCGTGAGGCTTTGGTGAGCCTGACGGGCCATCGGTGGAAGGGACCCCGCATGTCTGCTCAACTACCGGTCGACGTAGCCGAGTTCTACCGGACCCAGTCGACCGTCACCGACCCGGGCGAAGCGGGCCGGGCGTTCCTCGGCGGGCTGCCGAGTGACCCTGGCGCGCTGGCCCGAGTCGTCCGGGGGCTGATCATCCACCGTCTGGAGGCCGATCGCTTCGACTACCGGCCACCGGAGGAGCGGCTGCATCACGACGCCGAGACCCGCTACGTCGACGACATGCTGCGGATCATCCGCGAGCGCCGCGACGCACCGCTGACCGAGCGCCGCGAGCCGGACGAGCGGTTGGTCGGCACCTGCCGGGACTTCGTCGTGCTGCACGTGGCCCTGCTGCGCGAAGCCGGGATTCCGGCCCGGGCCCGGGCCGGGACCTGCACGTACTTCTCACCGCACCACTGGGTCACCGAGTACTGGGACACGGCGCGCGGCTGGACGCTGGTCGACCCGGAACTCACCTTCGCGGCGGGCGAGGAGACGCACGGGTTCCCGTTCGACCCCTACGACGTTCCCCGGTCGGACTTCCTGCCCGGGGGAACGGGCTGGCGCCGGGCGCGGGGACACGACGCGGAACAGCCGGACTCCCCCAACTGGCCCGTGCTCGTCAGTGATGTGCTGCTCGACCTGGCCACGCTCAACAAGGTGGAGATGCTGCCCTGGGACAGTTGGGGCGCGTCGGACCTGCTGGAGAACGGAGAGCCGGCCGCCGGGGAACTCCGGCTCCTGGACTCCGTGGCGGCGGTGACCGGACTGCCCGGCCCGCCCCTCGCCGAGCTGCGGCGGATCTTCACGTCCGACGACCGGCTGCGCGTCCCGGCGGCGGTCACCTCGTACACCACGCACCTCGGCGTCCGGAAGGTCACCCTGCGCCGCTGAAGCCGGTTGGCGCTCAGCGCTCGTTGCCCGCGCGCAGCCAGGCGATGTAGTCGGCGACGGCCCGTTCGGTGTCGTAGGCGGGCCGGTATCCGGTGTCCTGCTGGAGACGGGTGATGTCGAGGTGGTTCCGGGGGCCGGCCTCGCCGGCGGGCAGCTCGATCCGGGCGTCGGGGACGACCGTCCTGATCGCGGCGGCGACCTCGGCGTTGCTCGTCGCGCGGCCGGAGGCGACGTTGTAGGTGCGGTGGCCCAGCCGGTCACCGAGCTGGAGGAGCGCGATGGCCCGGCCCGTGTCCTTCACGTAGCACAAGTCGATCGAGTCCTCCGCGTGCGCGGGGGCGCGCAGATGGGAGAGGTCCGGCTCGGTGCCGCGGGCGGCGGCGTGGACGAGCTCGGGGGCGGCGAAGAACGGATCGACGTGGCCGCGCGGTCCCCACGTGGCGGAGATGCGGTAGTTGACGATGTCCATGCCGGTGGCGCCGGCCAGGTGGTCGTTGAGGAGCTCACCGATCTTCTTGAACGCCGGGATCAGGTGGGGCGACGTCATGGGCAGGGGCATGTCCTCATGAAGCGCGCCCTCGCCGGCGACGCCGGAGTACACGCCGATCGTGCTCGCGACGCCCACCCGCGCCACGCCCCAGCTCCGGGCGGCCTCCAGGATGTTGAACAGGCCGCCCAGCGCCCTGCGCGTCGCGTCGATGGGCTCGTCGGAGCCGGGGGGCCACGGCATGGACCCGGCGAGGTGCACGATGCCGGTGATCTTGCGGCGTGTGCCGATGTCGAGCAGCGACGGCAGATCGGTGATGTCGGCCCGCTCCACCGCCGCCCGCGCGGCGTCGAGGAAGGCCGGCACCTCGGCTTCGCGGCGCTGGACCAGCACGCAGTCCTCGCCCATGTCCTGAAGCGCCCGCACGGTGTGGGAGCCGATGAAACCAAGACCCCCGGTGACCAGAATCATTTCCGACACTCTCCCAACGTCTCTCCTCGAATCCGTGGCCGCCGGTCATGTGGCCGGTGGCGGATGAGGCGGACAGGAACGACCCGCTTCGGCTAACCTCGAAGCGGAGCAATGTTCCAGAACTATACGGAGCAACGTTCCGATTTGTCAACGGCCATCGGAAGGAGAGCGCGGTGTCCACCACAAGCCCGTCCGAGGAGGTGCCGGCCCGGAGCAAGCGGGCCGACGCGCAGCGCAACCGGCAGACGCTGCTCGCCGCCGCCGCCGAGGTGTTCGTCACCTCCGGCGTGGACGCGCCGATCCGGGAGATCGCGGCCAAGGCCGGCGTCGGGATGGGGACGATCTACCGCCACTTCCCCACCCGGGCGGATCTCGTCGTCGCCGTCTACCGCCACCAGGTCGAGGCGTGCGCCGAGGCCGGCCCGACGCTGCTGGCCAACGCCGACTCCCCGCTCGCGGCACTCCGTCAGTGGGTCGACCTCTTCATCGACTTCCTGGTCACGAAGCACGGACTCGCCAACGCGATGCAATCGGACAGCAGCGGCTTCGACGCCCTGCACAGCTATTTCATCGACCGCCTGGTGCCCGTCTGCGCGCAGTTGCTCGACGCCGCGGTCGAGGCCGGCGAGATCACGTCCGGTACGGACGCCCAGGAACTGATGCGCGGCATCGGCAACCTCTGCGTCGGACGCGACAGCGACCCCAGCCGCTACGACCCGCGCCGACTGGTCGACCTGCTGCTCCGGGGACTTGAGCAACCGCGGGCCACCTGAGGGAAACTCCGTTGACGCCGGCGTGCGCCCGCGATTAGAACGTGTGACTCGCGGGCCCGGAGGAACGGGGCGCGGCGACCCCACACAGGAATGGAGGGCCACCTCGTGCGCACGAGTGGCGTCCGGCAGCAGAAGGCCCGCGGCGCGGCCGAACCCGGCAAGCCGTGAGGCGGCCGCGAGCCCGTGACGGCGCCGCGTGGGCGATTCCGGTGGCACTGGCCATCGACGCCATCGGCACCGGACTCTATCTCCCGCTGTCCATGGTCTACTTCCTCACCGTCACCGACCTGTCGGAGACCCGCGTCGGCCTGCTGCTGACCGCCGCCATGGCCTGCTCGCTCCTGCTGCCGCTGCTCGTCGGGCGGATCGTCGACCGCGTCGGGCCCCGGCCGGTGGTGATCGCGGGGCAGTTGATACAGGCCACCGGGTTCTTCCTGTACCTGGGGGTGAACGGTCCGGTGTCGCTGTTCCTCGCGGCGCTGGCCGAGGCGGTGGGGCTGCGGGTGTACTGGTCGTCGGTCTTCACGCTGATCGCCGAGCAGGCGGACGGGGAGGCCAAGGACCAGTGGTTCGCCCGGGCGGGCATGATCCGGGCGGCCGGCACCGGCGCCGGAACGGTGCTCGCGGGCGTGCTGCTCGGGCTCGCCTCGGAGCAGGCGTACCGGGGAATGGTGCTGGCGAACGCCGTCTCCTTCGTCGCCGCGGCGCTGATCGTCGGGCTGTTCGTGCGCGGCGCGCCGCGGCCGGCCGGCGGACCCGGCGGGCAATCCCCGGACGCGGTAAGGCAGTTGCTGCGCAACCGGCCGTATCTGGGGCTGATCGGCGTCAACGTCCTGTTCAACATCTGCACGGTCTTCCTCGCCGTGGCGATCCCCGTCTACGTGATCCGCGGGCTGCACGCGCCGGGCTGGGCGGTCGGCGTCTTCTTCACGATCACCACGGCGGTCGTGGCCACCTGCACGGCCGAGGTCACCCGCCGCGCCCGCCGACGCACCTCCCGGGGCGGCGCGATGGCCTGGGGAGGCCGCCTCTGGGCGGCCTGGTGCGCCGCCGCCGCCCTGGCGGTGCTGCTGCCGCGCGGCCCGCTGCTGGTCGGCTACCTGGCGCTGGTGATGCTGCTGTGGGCGACGGCGGAGATGATGCACGGGCCGGCCTCGAACGCGCTCTCCGCGGACGCGGCGCCGGAGGGGATGCGCGGCACCTACCTGGCGGCGTTCCAGTACTCGTTCGCGACGGCGGACATGGTGACGCCCGCTCTGTTCGGCGTCCTGTACGGCGTGCACCGGGTGCTGCCGTGGGTGGCCGTGGGCTGCCTGGCGCTGCTGGCGAGCGTGGCGATCCGGCCCCTGGAGCGGCGCCTGACGGGTGACACGGCGCGGGCGGCGGCCGGGCCCCACGGCTGAACGGGCGTTGCGCGGCGGGCCCTTACCTCTCAGGTCATCGCCTCGCCGCGCGTCGCCGTGCCACGATCGGCGGCGAACGGAGCCCGACCGACCGGAGGACACCATGCCCGCCTACGTCATAGCCCACCTGCGGGATTCGGCCCCGCACCCGGAGATCGCCCAGTACATCGAGCGCCTGCCCGGCACCTTCGAGCCGTACGGCGGCCGTTACCTCGTGCACGCCACGCGGCACGAGGTGAAGGAGGGCAGTTGGCCGGGGCACGTGGTGATGATCGGTTTCCCCGGGATCGACGAGGCGCGGGCCTGGTGGGAGTCTCCCGCCTACCGGGAGATCGCACCGCTGCGCTCGCGGCACATCGAGGGCGACATCATCCTGGTCGAGGGCGTCCCCGAGGACTACCGCCCGACCGAGGCCGTCCAGGCGATACGGGAGGCTCTGTCCGCCGAGCAGCCCTCCGGCCCGGCGGGCCGCCCTTGACCTCAACCCAGCTTGAAGTTGGAGCATTTCCTCACCGCACCAATAAGGGGAGGAAACGCGATGCGCGTGGCACAGGTGACGAGGTTCGGCGGGCCCGAGGTGATCGAGGCGGCGGAGCTGCCGGACCCCGTTCCCGGGCCCGGCGAGGTGGTGATCCGGGTCGCCGCCGCGGACACGATCTTCGTGGAGACGCAGATCCGGGCGGGCTGGAACGCCGACAGTTGGGGCATGGTTCCGCCGTACGTTCCCGGCGGCGCGGTGGCCGGTGTCGTCACCGCGACCGGCGCGGGTGTGGACCCGTCCTGGACCGGCCGTCCGGTGGCCGCGCACACCCGGCCGAACGGTGGCTACGCCGAGCAGGCCCTGGTCCCGGCCCAGGGTCTCATCCCACTCCCGCGGGGCCTTGACGCGGAGACGGCGGCCGCGCTCATGCACGATGGCCCGACCGCCCTCGGCCTGTTCACCAACGCGCGCGTCCGGGCAGGCGAATCGGTCCTGATCCTCCCCGCCGCCGGGGGCGCCAGCAGCCTGCTGGTCCAGTTGGCGAAGGCGGCCGGGGCCCATGTCACGGGCGCCGCCCGCGGCAGGCGCAAGCTGGACGCCGTACGCGAACTGGGTGCCGACACCGTCGTCGACTACGCGGAGCCCGGCTGGCTCGACGGCCTCCGCGCGGACGTGATCTTCGAGGGCGTGGGCGGTGAACTCGGCGCCGGCGCCCTGCGCGCGGCCGCGGCTGGCGCGCGCGTGGCCGCGTACGGGGCGCCGAGCGGCGAATTCTCCGAGCACGACCCGGCGGAGCTGGAGCGCCGCGGCATCCGGCTCTCCGGCATCGAACAGGTGCAGTTCGCACCGGACGAACTCAAGGAGATCACCGCCAGGGCCCTGACAGAGGCAGCCGCGGGCCGCATCCGCCCGCTGATCGCTCAGCGCCTCCCACTGGAGCGCGCCGCCGAAGCGCACGCGGCCATCGAGTCGCGGAGCGTCGTGGGCAAGATCCTGCTGGTGCCGTAGGGAGTGGCCGGCGATCAGTGGCGGAGCCGGATGACGATTGCTGCGGCGGTGACGCGGACCGGAAGAGCTAGCCTCGCGCTTTCATGAAGCGGGCTGTCCGAGGGCTGGCCGGGTAAGCAAAAAACGCCTCTGACCAGCAAGAATGAGGACTTCCTAGGTTCTTGTTCCCGTCCGATGAACCGACGAACCGTCACGAAAGATCGAGGCCTTTCCGCTCCCGCTTTCCACGCCTTGTCCAATGTCCCGCTTAAGCCTGTCTTGCAGGAAAGGCGTTCCCGCGGATTTTGAAAGCGCGAGGAAAGTGGCGCCCCTCATCCTGAATCGTCAGCAGGCGCCGCGCCGGTCGGCGGCCACTCACCGCCCGGCGCACGCCCGTCGCACGGAAGGAAGGTATGCCATGGAACGAGAGCTGGAGATCGAGGAGACCGAGGTCTACGAGGCCCCGGTGCTGGCCGAGGCCGGCGGCTACACCGAGACGACTCAGGGCGGGATCGGTCACTGGTGGGACTTCTCCGGGTTCCGCCCCCTGGCCTGACCCGGTGAGTTCCTCTGTGGGCGGACGCTGGTTCGTGGTTTTTCCGGACCACGAGGCGGCGTCCGCCGTCTTCGACCGCATCCGGAACACCGGCTGCCAGGTGGTCCGGCATGCCTCCGGACGCCCCTGGCTGGCCGGTTGCTGGGACGGCTCCGCGGCCCGCCTCGCCGAGACGGGTGACGTGCGGCTCGCCGTTCTGGGAGTCAGCACGCTGGACACCGGGCAACTGCGCGTGCGCGCACGGGCCGTACGCACCACCTCCGACGTGGAGACGGCCGTACAGGGAAGCGCGGGCGACCACTTCCTGCTCGCCTCCGTGGCGGGCCGGGTGTACGCCCGGGGCACCGCATCCGGCAGCCGGCGGCTCTACCGCGCCGAGGTGGACGGCGTCACCGTCGTCGCGGACCGCGCCCGTACCCTCGCCCGGTTCACCGGGGCCGCGGTGGACCTCCGCCACGTTGCCGCACGGCTCGTGTCGGTGGCGACGCCTCCGTTCCCTCTCGATCAGGCGTCGCTCTTCGAGGGCGTTCGGGCCGTACCCCCGGGGCAGGCCGTCCTGCTGGAACGCGCGGGCGAAGCCACCGAACGCCGCTGGTGGCGGCCCCCGGAGTCCGAACTCCCCCTCGCCGAGGGCGCGGAGGGCCTTCGCGAGGCCCTGCGCGCGGCGGTGCGCGCACGGGTGGCGCCCGGCCAGCGGTGGGCCGCCGACCTCTCCGGCGGCATGGACTCGACCTCGCTGTGCTTCCTGGCCGCGGAGGCCGGCGCGGAGCTGGTGACCCTGACCCTGGACCCGGGTGCGCCGGGTGACGAGGACCTCGCCTACGCGCGCCGTGCCGCCGCCGGGCTCCCGGCCGGCACCCCGCACCTGGTCTTCGACGCCGCCGATCTGCCGTCGTACTACACCGGCCCCGAAGGCGGCCTGGGCGGCGGCGAGCCGGAGGACGAGCCGACGCTGGGAATCCGCGACCGGGCCCAGCAGGAGCATCTGGTCGGTGTGGCGCACGCGCACGGGGTGACGCGACGGCTGTGCGGACAGGGCGGGGACCAACTGGTCATCCCGCCGCCCTCGCACCTGCACGATCTGGTGCGGCGCGAACCGCGGCTCGCCACACGCCACTTGGCCGCCTACGCCGCCAAACAGCGCTGGCCCCGCGCGGCCACGGTCCGGGCACTGGCCGACCGGCGCCCGTTCCGGGCCTGGCTCGCCGCGGAGGCCGGACACATCACGGGAGACCGCGGACCGGCCGGCGACGTCCAGCTCGGCTGGGGCCTGGCGATGTCCCTCCCCCACTGGGCCACGGACCGGGCACGCGAGTCGACCGCCGAGCTGCTGCGCGAGGCGGCCGCCCGCACGGAGCCGCTGGCGGACACCCGCGGGAGGCACCTGTGGCTGTACATGGCCCGGCAGGCCGGACGGGTCGCGTTGCTCTACGACCGCCTGGGCATCGCGCTGGACATGCCCTTCTGCGACGACGCCGTCCTCGAAGCCTGCCTCCGGGTGCGGCCGCACGAGGCCACGACCCCCTGGGCGTACAAGCCGCTCCTGGCCACCGCCATGCGCGGCATCGTCCCCGAACCGCTGCTCCAGCGCACCACCAAGGGAAACGCCACCCCGGAGTGGCACCGGGGCATGCGGGCCCACCGGCGCGGCCTCGCCGCCTGGCTGGAGGACTCGCGCCTGGTCGCCGCCGGACTGGCCGAGCCACGCGCCCTCGCCCGCGCCTGGCTCAGCCCCGGCACGCTGCCCGCCCACGAGGGACCCCCCGCCGAGGCCTCGGTGGCCCTCGAATCCTGGCTGCGCGCCCTCGAACGGCACCCCGTCCCGCGCTACCTGGAGGAGCACACCCATGAGCACGAGCATGCGACTGAGTCCTGACGTCGTCACCTGCGACACCGACGACGGCCTCGTCCTGCTGGACAGCCGCCGCGGCCGCTACTGGCAGCTCAACGCCACCGGCGCCGCCATCGTCCGCGGCCTGCTCGCCGGCGCCGCGGTGGAACGGATCGCCACGGAACTCTCCCGGAAACAGCCCGTCACCGCCGACCGGGCGGCCGAGGACATCCGCACGCTCGTGGACCAGCTCACCCGCGCCCGGCTGATCGAGGGGGAGAACGCGTCATGAGCCAGATCCTGGACATCTCCGGCGAACGCCCGTCCCTGCTCCGCCGCATCCCCGTCCGCCTGGCGGTGCTCGTGGCACGGCTGCTGGCACGCCAGCCGCCCAAGCGCATCGTCGCCGTCCTGCACGTTCTGCGGAACCGCGCGACCCCCGCGACCTACGAGCAGACACTGCGCGCCCGGACCCACGTGACGACGACCTCCACCCGCTGCGCCGGCATGTACTGCCTGCAGCGCTCCCTGGCCACGGTGCTGCTGTGCCGGATGCGGGGCGTGTGGCCGACGTGGTGCAGCGGGGTCCGCACCCCACCCTTCGCCGCCCACGCCTGGGTCGAGGCCGAACGCCGCCGCGTCGGGGAGCCCGACGAGGTGCACTCCTACCGCGTCCTGCTGAGCGTCCCCCCACTCGGCGAGCCGGAGCGGGCGCCCTGATCGGCGAGGAGGGCCGCGCAGGAGCCGTCCGGGCCGAGGTCGGGGTCGTAGACGGTGACGTTGAGCCCCACGCACCGGTGCGAGTCCGCCAAGGTCCGGAGCAGAGGCGCGAGTTCGCCGGGCAGCCGCCCGCCGTCGTCGGGGCTGTCCACGGGGGCATCACGGACGGATCCAGCGCACGTCGGCGTCCAGGTGCAGCCAGAAGCCGTCGAGAGCGGGGGCCTTAAGCGTCCGCAGCGCCGCCTCGACCGCCCGCCATGGTTGTTCCGGCGCTTCACCGGGCGTTCACCCCCTGTTGCTCGCGGGGCCGACCGGGCGCCGTGGAGGCGGGGTGACATGGGCGGGCAGGGGCGCACGATCCCGGCAGGCGGGGGAGCGCCGTTCTCGGGGGTGGTGGCGATGAACGCACGCGCGGGACTCAAGGCAGCCGTACCGGTGGTGGCGGCGATGGCGTTGCTGGCCGCCTGTTCGCAGTCGGACCACACCGAGATCGCCACCTTCACGGACGAGCACGGCCGGGCGTGCACCGCCGCCGTGGTCGTCGACTCGGAGGACGGCGACCGCGAGGTGCAGAGCCTGGACTGCGACTATCCGCCCGAGGGCAGGGAACCCGGCCCGTCCGGCTACTCCGACCTGCCCTGACCGCGAGATGGATTTGCCACGGCGCGCCCGGCGGGCGAGGCTGGCAGAGCCTGCCCGACCGAGCGAGGAGCGTGTGTGAGCGATCGTCCAACCCCCAGGACCCCACGGCAGAACCGGGCCCGGGTGCTGCGCACCGAGCACGTCACCCCCCATGTGATCCGGGTGGTCCTCGGCGGTGACGAGTTGAGGTCCTTCTCCCTGGGGCCCTACACGGACAGCTACGTCAAGCTGGTGTTCCCGCTGCCCGGGGTCGCCTACCCGGAGCCGTTCAGCATCGCGGCCATCCGCCGCGACATGCCGCGGGACCAGTGGCCGCACACCCGCACCTACACCGTGCGCGCCTGGGACCCCGAGGCCGGCGAGCTGACCATCGACTTCGTCCACCACGGCGACGAGGGTTTGGCCGGCCCCTGGGCCGCCAACGCCCGCCCCGGCGACGTGCTGTACTTCATGGGCCCCGGCGGCGGCTACGCCCCCGACCCGGCCGCCGACTGGCATCTGATGGCCGGGGACGAGAGCGCGCTGCCCGCCATCGCCGCGTCGCTCGCCGCGCTGCCGGCGCCGGCCGTCGCCCGGGTCTTCGTCGAGGTGGCCGACCCCGAGGAGGAGCAGAAGCTCGACGCGCCCGGCGGCGCGGAGATCGTCTGGCTGCACCGCGGCACCGCACCCATCGGCGAGAAGCTGGTGGCGGCGGTGACGGGCGCGGCGTTCCCGCCCGGCACCGTTCAGGCGTTCGTCCACGGCGAGGCGCACTTCGTGAAGGAGCTGCGCCGCCATCTGCGGCTCGACCGGGGCCTGTCGCGCGATCAACTGTCGATCTCGGGCTACTGGCGGCGCGACACCGACGAAGACGGCTGGCAGGCCGGCAAGGCCGAGTGGAACCGCCGCGTCGAGGAGGAGCAGGAGGGCGCCGCGGACGCCGGGTAAGTCGCTGGCCATCGCGCGACCGGGCGGGCACCATGGGCGACCATGAGGAGCAGCCACGCGGCGGCGACCGACAGCCTGCACGGACTGGCCCTCGGCGACGCCTTCGGTGAGCGGTGGTTCCCGCTGATGCGCGGCCCGGCCGAGGCGCGGGCGCAGATCCGGGCCCGGACCACTCCGGCGGAGCCGGTCTGGCACTGGACCGACGACACGGCCATGGCGCTGGGGGTCCTGCGCGCGCTGCGCGCCGACGGGGAGATCCGGCCGGAACGCCTCGCCCGGGTCTTCGCCGACACCTATCGGGCCGACCCGGCGCGCGGCTATGGCTACGGCATGCACCAGTTGCTGCCGCGGCTGGCCGGTGACCCGGCGGCCTGGCAGGCGGGTGCGGCCGAACTGTTCGGCGGCCAGGGGAGTCTGGGCAACGGGGCGGCGATGCGGGTGGCGCCGCTGGGGGCATGGTTCGCCGGGGAGCCGGAGCGCGTCGTCGCGCAGGCCGAGCTGTCCGCGCGCGTGACGCACCACCACCCCGAGGGCGTGGCCGGCGCGGTGGCAGTCGCGGTCGCCGCGGCCTGCGCCGCCGGGCCGCCCGACCCGGGCGAGCGCGCGCCGGCGTTCCTGCGCCAGGTCGCGCGCCGGACGCCGCCGAGCGCCGTGCGCGACCGGCTGTACCGGGCGGCCGAGCTGTCCGGCGACGTGCCGCCCTGGCGGGCCGCGGACCTGCTGGGCAACGGACAGCGGATACGCGCCGACGACACCGTGCCGTTCGCGCTGTGGTCGGCCGCGCGCCATCTGGACAGCCTGGTGGACGCGCTGTGGACCACCGCCGAGGGGCTGGGGGACGTCGACACCACCTGTGCCATCACCGGCGGCGTCGTCGCCGCCCGCACCGGGCTGGCGGGGGTGCCGGCCGAGTGGCTCGCGCGGCGTGAGCCGCTGCCCGCCTGGGTGGACGCCGTCAGCCGGGACTGACCCCGGTGCCGACCGACGACACCGGCGAGACGCCGGCCAGCCGGCAGACCGCGATGAACAGCAGCAGCGGATGGGTGTACGGGGCGGCGTCCTCCGGCCAGTGGACCAGGCGTGCCACCGACCGGCCGGTACGGCCGACGGCCGCGCTGGCGGCGAGCGGTCCCGGCAGGCAGGCGCCGGGCCAATAGCGGGCCGTGGTTGGCCAGTTGAGGCCGACCTGCGACTCGCTGGGCACGATCCACCACCAGTGGCCGCTCACCGCGAAGACCGCGCCGGCGCGCGGCAGGCTGTTCATGATGCTGCGGCCGTGCTCCTCGGAGACACCCACGGCGTCGCCCCCCAGGGCGTCCGGCGTGGTGACGGGCAGATGGAGCCGCCCGGGGCGGAAGACGGGCGCCGTCACCGGGGGCGCGGCGTCGATGCGAAGTCGGTCCATGACGCGCCCGCGGCTACGCGCACCGGGGCAGGATCGCCCAGACCGCCTGGCCGCGGGTCTCCGGCGCGTCTGGTAGGGGCTGTCGTTTGGGTCGCCGTGGATCAGGCTGCGTCGTCTGGCTCCCCCAGGCCCTTGGGGGCCTGGGAGGTACCCCCATGTATGGCAAGGCGCCGGATCGCAGCTCGTACGGATGGGGGCACCTCCCAGCCGCCAGGCTGGGGGACGTACTCGCGCGATTCGGCAACGCAGCCTGGGGGCACCTCCCGGACGGAGTCTGGGGGAGAGATGCCAAGGGGCGCGGCCCCGCGGGGATCCAAACGACAGGCCCTCGACCCCAGGCGGTGCTGAGGGCGGCGACCAGGGCGAGGCCCCGGCCGTGCTCGTCCCCCGGCCGGGCCACGCGGGCCTCCGGCATGCGGGGACCCCGGTGCTGGTCGACGACCTCGACGGCCAGCTTGTCCTCGGTGTCCCGCAGCACACAGACGAACGCGTCACTGCGGGGGTGCGCGATCACGTTCGTCGCCAGCTCGGAGAGGACCAGCAGCGCGTTCTCCCGGGGCTCGTCGGGCACCTGCCAGGCGCACAGCACCCGTCGCGCGCGGGCGCGCGCGACGGGGACGGATCTGGGCACCGCGGGCAGCCTGAAGCTCTCTCCGGGGTGGGGTGACCGGCACTGCCACGCCGTCGTGCGCGGCTCCGGCACCGCGCTCGCCGTGCCGCGGGCGGAACGCCGCGGCCGGACAGTCCCCCAGAGAGGCGCGGTGGCGGAAAGAGCCATGCTGCCGCCTTTCGTCTGCCGATGTCCCACGCGCACCTGTTTGCCCAGGTGAGGCGCGTCCACCACACTATGACACTGCCAAGTTCAGGTCGCAATAGGTAACTTGAAAATTGCAGATCGCCAGATGCGGAGTCGTCACATGGTGGTGACAGCGGCATAGGACACGCGCGCGTCTGCCGTTCCGGTTACCGTCCGTGGCCATGGGCGCCACCCGGCGTCTACTGGGGACATGGACGGGATTCCGGACGCGGTGCCGCCGATACTCGCCGTGGACGGCGAACTCCCCAGCGGCGCTTGGGCGTACGAGTACAAGTGGGACGGGTACCGGTGCTGTCTGCGCGTCGCGCCCGACGGCACCACCCGGCTCACCAGCCGCAACGGCAACGACCTCACGGCCGTCTACCCCGAACTGGCCGGCACGCTCGGCGCCGCGCCCGGCGGCCGGGCCGCCGTGCTGGACGGGGAGATCGTGGCGCTCAACGACGCGGGACGGCCCGACTTCGCCCTGCTCCAGCGCCGGCACCAACGCCGCCCCGGTCCCCGGCTGCTGGCCCAAGTGCCGGTCGTCTACTTCGCGTTCGACATCCTGCTGCTGGACCGCGACCGGCTGCTGGCCGAGCCCTACGAACGGCGGCGCGCCGTGCTCGCCGGCCTGGGCGCGGACGCGACGGAGACCACCGAGGGCCGGCTGGCCGTTCCGCCGTACTACTCCGGCCCCGAGATCGGGCCCCAGCAGTTGCTCGGTGTCGCCGAACAGCACGGGCTGGAGGGGCTGCTCGCCAAGCGGCTCGACTCCCCCTACCAGCCCGGGCGCCGTTCCCGGCTGTGGATCAAGAAGGCCCTCGTCCGCACCCAGGAGGTGGTCGTCGGTGGCTGGCAGCCCGGCGAGCGGCGGCGGGCGGACACCGTGGGCTCACTGATGCTGGGCGCGCACGACCCCGAGGGCCGGCTGCGTTACATCGGCCACGTCGGCACCGGCTTCACCGAGGCGGCCCTCGCCGATATCCTCGGCCGGCTCGCCGCGCTGGCCCGCGCCACCAGCCCGTTCGCCGACGCGGTGCCCCGGGAAGGGGCCCGGCGCGCCCACTGGGTCGAACCACGGCTGGTCGGCGAGGTCGCCCACCGCACCTGGACCCGGGACCGGCGGCTGCGGCAGCCGTCCTGGCGCGGGCTGCGACCTGACCGGGAGCCGGAGGAGGTCACCCTCCCGGACCTTCCGGAGCCGCCCCCGTGACGCCGGGGCTGTCGTCCGGCGGGATGCCGGGCAACGGCCGTGCGGCGACCGGCCGCAGACCGTCCATCAGCACCCCGAGGGTGCGCCGCCACTGCTCGCCGCCCGCCTCGACGCCCAGGCAGTTCGTCGTCCCGGCGGCGGCCTGGGCCAGCACCGCGATGTCCCGCCACGAGACATCGGCGCGCACGGCACCGGCCGCCTGCGCGCGCACGGTCAGCTCCGCCAGCGCGTCGCGCAGCAGCGTGGTGCGCTCGCGCAACGGCTCGGACAGCTCCGCGTCCGGCCGGGCCACGCGCCTGGTGAACTCCGCCAGGCCGCGGTTGGCGACCTGGGTGCGGGCCAGCTCGGTGACGAACGAGGCGAGCGCGGACTCCGGATCACCGTCGTCCAGGGCCCGCCGGGCGGCGTCCGCCATGAGCTCGGTGGCCTCCAGGAGCACGACCTCGATCAGCGCCTCCTTGGAGCCGAACCGCCGGTAGAGCGTGCCGATCCCGACCTCGGCACGGGCGGCGATGTCGGCCGCCGCCACGTCCAGGCCGTGCTGGGCGACGGCGGTGCGGGCCGCGTCGACGAGCCGCAGCCGCTTGCGCCGGGAGTCGGCACGCTCCCTGCCTTCCGGGGCGGGGGCGTTCCCGGCGACAACCATGGCGGAAGACTACCCCGATCGGATGATCTCAATCCTTTCGGACCGGGCCAGTCCGAGCGGACGGACGCCGTCCGGAACCGGCCCGCTCCCTGTCAACTCTCCAGCGGCGGCCAGGCGTTGGCCAGCAGCCGGGCGAAGTGCTCCGGGAACCACTCGCCGGCGGGCGGGCCGCCCGGCAGGGCGTCGGTCGGGGGCTGGCCGGGGAACCACGCGTACTCCGCGCACATCCGGTCGCCGCCCATTCCGCCGCCGCCGTCACCGTTGTCGGGCGAACCGTCCGACTCCCCCGGCGGCTTGGCCCACACGTACGCGTCGATGCCCGGCGCGGGCGCGGCGGCCGGCCGTTCGCCCAGCCCGGCCTTCGCCACGTTGCACCAACTGGCCGCGGTGGTACGGCGGTCCAGTCGGCTCTGGTTCACATAGGTGTTGACGTCGGTCGACGTCCCGGGACCGGTGGGCCGGTCGGGGCCGCCCCAGCCGTTGCGCGAGGTGTCGACGAGCACGCCGATGTCCGGGGCGAAGCCGCGGTCGATCAACTCGTCGCGGAACGCCAGGGCGTAGGGCACCTCGTCGATGTAACGGTTCCAGTCGACCCACCGGCTGATGCGCACGGGCTGGCCGCTGATGACGTCGTCCACGTCGAAGAACCCCTCGTGCAGCACCGAGTAGTTGGCGACGTTGGCGATGATCCCGTGGACATCCGCCGGCGAGGCGCCCGACGTGGTGGCCGCCTGGGCGAGGAGGTCGGCGGCCGGTCCCAGGTTGTCGTCCCAGCCCAGGCTCGCGTGGTGGCCGATGTCCAGATAGGAGTACGCGTTCGGCAGCGTGGCCAGCCGGTCCAGGGCGTAGCCGATGCCCCGCAGGTAGTTGCCGTTGGCCTTCATCTGGTCGCACTGCGGGGTGGCGGACGGCCGGGGCGAGGTGTGGGTGACCAGGGTGGCCACCGCGCCCGGCTCCACGACGGCGACCACCCGCAGGTCCGCGTAGTCGGGATCGGCCAGGATCTCGACGATGGGGTCGATGAACTCCGTTTGATACCGGCCGATTTCATCGGGCCCCAGCTCGCTGTCCGAGACCAGCTTCTCGCAGTCGCGGCCGGGCAGGTCGCGCAGCACGAGCTGCACGAGATCGGCGCCGTGCGCCAGCGCCTCGTCGAGGTGGTCGCGCAGCCCCATGCCACCGCCCGCGTCCTGGATCTCGGCGATGTGCTCCAGCCAGACGGCGGTCGGCTGATCGGCGACCGCGGCGCCGCCCGGCTCGCCGACGGCGTTCGCGGACCAGACGGGGTTCACATAGACCTTTGCGCCCGCGTACGGGTTGTCCAGGCGGGTGGCGCCGGTCGCCGGCTCGGCCGCAGGCGCCCCCGTCGGCAGGGCGACGGCCGCGGCCAGCGCGATCAGGGCGGCGGACGCGAGGCGCCCGCGTAACGGCAGGCGGCTGCCGGAGTGCTGGGTCATGGCGTCGTTTCTCCTCACGGGCGGCTCGCGGCGAGGATGTGGGAGCGCTCCCAAGATAGCCGTCGGGCGAGGTTGCCGGAAGACGCGCGGCGCCGGGGATTTCGTAGGGTGCCGCCATGGAACTCACCGTGCTGGCCGCCGAGGCCCGGGCCCTGATGCGGAACGGACGGCGTGCCGTTCTCGGACTCGCGGGGCCACCGGGGGCGGGCAAGTCCACCCTGGCGCGGGCGCTCGTCGACGCGCTGGGCGGCGTGGCGGCGTATGTGCCGCTGGACGGATTCCACCTCTCCAACGAGCAGTTGGACCGGCTGTCCCTGCGGTCCCGCAAGGGGTCGGAGCCCAGCTTCGACGTGTGGGGGTACGCGGCGCTGCTGGGGCGGCTGGCCGAGGACGGGACGCGGGAGGTGTATGTGCCGGACTTCGACCGGACGCTGGACGAGCCGGTCGCCGCCCGCCACCGGGTGCCGCCGGAGGCGCGGCTGATCGTCACGGAGGGGAACTATCTGGCCTGTGACCTGCCGGGCTGGCGCGAGGCCCGGGCGCTGATGGACCGGCTGTGGTACGTGGACGCGCCGGCCGAGGTGCGCGATGCCCGCCTGATGAGCCGCCACACGGGCCACGGCCGGGACGCGGCGGCGGCCCGCGCGTGGATCGACGGCAACGACCGGCCCAACGCGGACCTGGTCGAGCGCTTCCGCGACCGCTGCGACCTGGTGCTGCGGCTGTCGACCGACGCCGGTTAGTCCGGCCCCGGCGGCCGGGTTCAGTCCGCGCGGCTCGTCGTGGCGACCGTGACGCCGAGGCCGATCATGGTGAGGCCGCCGGCTCCGCCGACCATCGCCAGGCGGCGCGGCGAGCGGGCGAACCAGTCGCGCGCGGTGGCCGCCGCCAGTCCCCAGACGCTGTCGCAGACCACGGCGATGGCGTTGAACACCAGGCCGAGCAGCAGCATTTGGGGAATGACGTGGCCCTTGCTGTGGTCGACGAACTGCGGGAGCACGGCCGCGAAGAAGACGATCGTCTTGGGGTTGGCGACGCCCACCGCGAACCCCTCCCAGAGGGTGCGGCGCCCGCCGGGCGCGGGGGCGTCCGCGCCGAACGAGGCGTGCAGCGAGCCGCGTTGCCGCACGGCCTTGATCCCCAGGTACACCAGGTACGCGGCGCCCACCAGCTTCAGCGCGGTGAAGACGAGGACCGAGCGCTCCACGACGGCGCCGACGCCGCACGCCACGGCGATGACCAGCGTGTAGGCGCCGAGGGTGTTCCCCACGACGGTGGTCAGCGCGGCCCGGCGTCCCTGGGCCAGCGCGCGCCCGACCACGAACAGCACGCTGGGACCGGGGACCACGATGAGCAGGAACGACATCGCGGCGAACGCCAGGAGGCGGTCGGTGGAGACCATGGGCGCATGTTAGCCGGGCGAACTCCTCGGCCACGCGCCCTTTTTCGCGGGCCCGGGCCGCGCGGTCCGGCGGCGGCCGACTGACATACTCGTGGCGATTTTTGGACCGTCTTTAGCGTCCGCGCCGAATATTCCCTCATGACGGTCGTGAGTGAAGAGGATCTGCCGCTGGCCGCCGAGTTCCCCGAGGCCTCCCGCGAGGAGTGGCAGCGCCTCGTGGCGGGCGTCCTGCGCAAGGCGGGCAAGGGCGAGTTCGAGGGCCGGGCGGCCGAGGACGCGTTGGCGACGCGGCTGGCGGACGGCATTGTCACCCGTCCGCTGTACACCGCCGAGGACGGCGTCGAGGACCCGGGGTTCCCGGGTTTTCCGCCGTTCCTGCGGGGTGGCAGACCAGAGGGAACGGCAGTGGCCGGCTGGGATGTGCGGCAGCGGCACGCCGACCCCGATCCGGCGCGGGCGAACGAGGCGGTGCTCGCCGATCTGGAGAACGGCGTCACCTCGGTGTGGCTGGCGGCCGGCGCGGGCGGGGTGCCCGTCGCGGGGCTGGCCCGGGCGCTGGAGGGCGTCCTGCTCGATCTGGCGCCGGTGGTGCTGGACGCGGGGGCCGAAACGGACGCCGCCGCCGGTGAGTTGCTGCGACTGTACGGCGAGCGCGGGGTCGCGCCGGACAAGGCGGTGGGCTTCCTCGGCGCTGACCCGCTGGGGCTGGCGGCCCGCACGGGCGCCGTGGCCGGGGTGGCCGAGCGGCTGTCGGCCGCGGCGGAGCTGGCCGCGCGGTGCCGGCGGGAGTGGCCGAAGGTGACCGCGCTGACGGTGGACGCGCTGCCGTATCACGAGGCCGGCGGTTCGGCCGCCCAGGAGCTGGGCTCCTCGCTGGCGACCGGTGTGGCGTATCTGCGGGCGCTGACCGCGGCCGGGCTGGGCGTGGAAGAGGCGTGCGGGCAACTGGAGTTCCGGTACGCGGCCACCGAGGACCAGTTCCTCACCATCGCCAAGCTGCGCGCCGCGCGCCGGCTGTGGGCCCGGGTCGCCGAGGTGTGCGGCGCCGAGCCCGCTGCGCGGGCGCAGCGGCAGCACGCGGTGACCTCGGTGGTAATGATGACGCGGCGCGACCCGTGGGTGAACATGCTGCGCACCACGGTGGCGTGCCTGGCCGCCGGGGCGGGCGGCGCGGACGCCGTCACCGTGCTGCCGTTCGACCACGCGCTGGGGCTGCCGGACGCGTTCGCGCGGCGGATCGCCCGCAACACCTCCTCGATCCTGCTGGCGGAGTCCCATCTGGCGCGGGTCATCGACCCGGCGGGCGGCTCCTGGTACGTGGAGCGGCTGACGCGGGAGCTGGCCGAGGCCGCCTGGGCGTGGTTCCAGGAGACCGAGCGGGCCGGCGGCCAGGCGGCGGCACTGGAGTCCGGCCTGGTGGCCGAGCGGCTGGCGGCGACCTGGGAGAGCCGGTCGAGGAATCTGGCCAGGCGCCGGGAACCCATCACCGGCGTCAGCGAGTTCCCGAACCTGGACGAGGCGCCGGTGGAGCGCCCGGCGGTGCCCGAGCCGGTGGGCGGCGGTCTGCCGCGGGTGAGCCGGGACGAGGCGTTCGAGGCGCTGCGGGCCCGTTCGGACGCGCATCTGGCCGCGACGGGCGCCCGGCCGCGGGTCTTCCTGGCCGCGCTGGGCCCGGCCGCGGCGCACACGGCGCGTGCGACGTTCGCCGCCAACCTCTTCCGGGCGGCCGGCATCGAGCCGGTGCAGGACCCGGTGACCGTGGACGCCGGCTCGGCCGGGGCGGCGCTGGTCGGGAGCGGCGCGGCGGTGGCGTGCCTGTGTTCCAGCGACACGCGTTACACCGAGGAGGCGGAGGCGGTCGCGGCGGCGCTGAAGGCGGCGGGCGCGCGGTGGGTGTTCCTGGCGGGCCGGCCCGGTGAGCGGCGCGAGGCGTACGCGGCGGCCGGCATCGACGACTTCGTCTTCGCGGGCGGCGACGCGGTCGCCGTCCTGACCTCGGTCCTGGACCTCTTGGGAGTGGCGTGATGCAGATCCCCGACTTCTCGGACGTCGGCCTGGGGCCGGCCGCCGGCGCTGGCAACTCCGATCAGTGGCGGGCCGCCGTCAAGGAGGGCGCCGGCAAGAGCGCCGACGACCTGGTGTGGGAGACGCCGGAGGGCATCGGCGTCAAGCCGCTGTACACCGCGGAGGACGTGGCGGGCCTGGACTTCCTGGGCACCTACCCGGGCATCGCGCCGTATCTGCGCGGCCCCTACCCGACGATGTACGTCAACCAGCCCTGGACGGTGCGGCAGTACGCCGGGTTCTCCACGGCGGAGGAGTCCAACGCGTTCTACCGGCGGAATCTGGCGGCCGGTCAGAAGGGCCTGTCGGTGGCGTTCGACCTGCCGACGCACCGCGGTTACGACAGCGATCACCCGCGGGTGACGGGCGATGTCGGCATGGCCGGGGTGGCGATCGACTCGATCTACGACATGCGGCAGTTGTTCGACGGCATCCCGCTGGACCGGATGAGCGTGTCGATGACGATGAACGGGGCGGTGCTGCCCGTTCTGGCGCTGTACATCGTCGCGGCGGAGGAGCAGGGGGTGACGCCGGACAAGCTCGCGGGGACCATCCAGAACGACATCCTCAAGGAGTTCATGGTCCGGAACACGTACATCTATCCGCCGCAGCCGTCGATGCGGATCATCTCCGACATCTTCGCGTTCACCTCGCAGCGGATGCCCCGGTACAACTCGATCTCGATCTCCGGCTATCACATCCAGGAGGCCGGGGCGACGGCCGATCTGGAGCTGGCCTACACGCTGGCCGACGGCGTCGAGTACATCCGCGCGGGCCGTGACGCGGGGCTGGACGTGGACGCGTTCGCGCCCCGGCTGTCGTTCTTCTGGGCGATCGGCATGAACTACTTCATGGAGATCGCCAAGCTGCGGGCGGCCCGGCTGCTGTGGGCGAAGCTGGTGCGGCGGTTCGACCCGAAGAACCCCAAGTCGATGTCGCTGCGCACGCATTCGCAGACCTCCGGCTGGTCGCTGACCGCGCAGGACGTCTTCAACAACGTGACGCGCACCTGCGTGGAGGCGATGGCCGCCGCCCAGGGGCAGACGCAGTCGCTGCACACCAACGCGCTGGACGAGGCCCTGGCCCTGCCGACGGACTTCTCGGCGCGGATCGCCCGCAACACCCAGTTGCTGCTCCAGCAGGAGTCGGGAACCTGCCGGGTCATCGACCCCTGGGGCGGCAGCGCGTATGTGGAGCGCCTCACCCACGACTTGGCGCGGCGGGCCTGGCAGCACATCGAGGAGGTCGAAGCGGCCGGGGGCATGGCCAAGGCGATCGACGCGGGGATTCCGAAGCTGCGCGTGGAGGAGGCCGCGGCCCGCACCCAGGCCCGTATCGACTCGGGCCGGCAGCCGGTCATCGGCGTCAACCTCTACCGGGTGGAGGAGGACGAGCAGATCGAGGTGCTGAAGGTCGACAACTCCTCGGTGCGCGCCCAGCAGGTCGAGAAGCTGCGGCGGCTGCGCGAGGAACGGGACGACGCGGCCTGCCAGTCGGCGCTGCACGAGCTGACCGCGGCCGCCGGTGATGACGGCAAGCGGGCCGGCCTGGAGGGCAACCTGCTGTCGCTGGCGGTGAACGCGGCCCGCGCCAAGGCGACGGTGGGCGAGATCTCGGACGCGCTGGAGAAGGTGTACGGGCGGCACTCGGCGCAGATCCGTACCATCTCCGGGGTGTACCGCGAGGAGACGCAGGGCTCGCCCGGGGTGGCGCGCACCCGGGACCTGGTGGCCCGGTTCGAGGAGGCGGAGGGGCGGCGTCCGCGCATCCTGGTCGCCAAGATGGGCCAGGACGGGCACGACCGGGGCCAGAAGGTGATCGCGTCCGCGTTCGCCGACCTGGGCTTCGACGTCGATGTCGGCCCGCTGTTCCAGACCCCGGCCGAGGTCGCCCGGCAGGCGGTCGAGGCGGACGTGCACATCGTCGGGGTGTCCTCGCTGGCGGCGGGGCACCTGACGCTGGTGCCGGCGCTGCGCGAGCAGTTGGCCGGGGAAGGCCGGGAGGACATCACCATCGTGGTGGGCGGCGTGATCCCGCCGGACGACGTGCCGGCGCTGCACGAGGCCGGCGCCGCGGCGGTCTTCCCGCCCGGTACGGTGATCCCGGACGCCGCGCACGAGTTGCTGACGACGGTTGCCGCCGCGCTCGGCCACGACCTGTAAGGGGGGCGCGGATGCCACGCGCGATCGACGTCGACACGTACGCCAAGGGGGTGCTGGAGGGATCGAGGTCCCACATCGCCCGTGCCATCACGCTGGTGGAATCCACCCGGGCCGATCATCAGCGGCTGGCGCAGCGGCTGTTGCTGGATCTGCTGCCGCATGCCGGGCAGGCGCGGCGGGTCGGCATCAGCGGGGTGCCGGGGGTGGGCAAGTCGACGTTCATCGACGCGTTCGGCAGCATGCTCACGGCCCGCGGGCACCGGGTGGCGGTGCTGGCCGTCGATCCGTCGTCGACGCGCACGGGCGGCTCGATCCTGGGCGACAAGACGCGGATGGAGCGGCTGGCCGTCGATCCGGCGGCGTTCGTGCGCCCCTCGCCCAGCGCCGGCACGCTGGGCGGGGTGGCCAAGGCGACGCGGGAGAGCATCGTCGTGATGGAGGCGGCCGGGTACGACGTGGTGCTGGTGGAGACGGTGGGCGTGGGCCAGTCGGAGACGACGGTGGCGGGGATGGTCGACTCGTTCCTGCTGCTGACGCTGGCGCGCACCGGGGATCAGCTCCAGGGCATCAAGAAGGGCGTGCTCGAACTCGCCGATGTCATCGCCGTGAACAAGGCCGACGGCCCGCACGAGCGGGACGCCCGGGCCGCCGCCCGGGAGCTGGCCGGGGCGCTGCGGATGCTGCACCCCGCCGAGGAGGGGTGGACGCCGCCGGTGCTGACGTGCAGCGCGCTTCAGGGCGCCGGTCTGGAGACGGTGTGGGAGCGGCTGGAGGGGCACCGGTCGGCGCTGGACGCCTCGGGCCGGCTGGCGGAGAAGCGCCGCGACCAGCAGGTGGAGTGGGTGTGGTCGATGGTGCGGGACCATCTGCTGGCCGGGCTGCACCGGCATGAGGAGGTGCGCCGGCTGGCCCCGGTCGTGGAGGAGGAGGTCCGCCGGGGGACGCTGACCGCGACACTCGCCGCCGAGCGGCTGGTGGCGGCGTTCCGCACCCCGGACGGCGGCTGACGGGCGCCCGCCGGTGTGGTTCCGCGTTGGTCCGGCCAGGTGCACTGGGGGGCGAACGCACCGGTCGCGCGGGTCCGGTGTGGTCCGATATGTCGCATGAGTGTGACTTGTGAACCGGAACGACACCCGCGCGCGGCGGCGACGCCGCGGCGCTCGCTCATGGCCGCGGCCGTCGCCGCGCCGGTCCTGGCCGGAGCGACGGCGGGCGCCGCCCGCGCCGCCTCCCCGGGACCGGTCCAGCCGGTGCCCACCGTCCTGGACGACTGGACGGACGTCGGGTCGGCGCTGGGCCGCCGGGGCAACATGAACCGCGGCCTCATCTACCGTGCGTCGTTCCCGCGCCTGGACCTGCGCGTGGTCTGCCAGCGCGTCACCGTCACCCCGGAGCTGGCGCTGGGCTCGCATGTGGGGTTCATCCGCTACGCGGACGGCAGCACGATGATGATGGGCGATCTGACGGTCACCGAACGGGAGATGGCGGGGGTCCTCGCGCCCCTGCACGAGCACGGCGTCGAGACGACCGCGATCCACAAGCATCTGCCCGCCCACAGCACCGACGTCTGGTGGATCCACGCCCACGCGCACGGCCACGACCCGGTGCCGCTGGCCCGCGCGGTGCGCGCGGCGATCGACGCCACCGGCACCCCGCCCCCGGGCACGCCGCCGCCGGAGCAGCCCCTCGACCTGGACACGGCGGGGCTGGACGCCGCGCTGGGCGCGCGGGGCACCGTCTACGGCGACGTGTACAAGTTCGTCCTCGTCCGCCGCGAGCAGATCGTCCGGGCGGGGCTGGCGCTGCCCCCCGGCCTGGGCTCCACCACGGCCCTGAACTTCCAGCCCGTGGGCAGCGGCCGGGCCGCGTTCGCCGGCGACTTCGTCATGGTCGCCGATGAGGTGCTGGAGGTGCTGACGCTGCTCGGGCGCGGCGGGATCCGCATCGTCACGCTGCACAATCACGACCTGCGGGAGGACCCGCGGCTATTCTTCGTCCACCTGTGGGCCGTGGACGACGCGGTGCGGATCGGCCGGGCGCTGCGCCCCGCGCTGGACGTCACGAATGTGGAACCGGTCGGCTGAACGCGCGCGGCCAGGCGCGCCCATGGATGCGCGGCCGGAAGGAGAACAGCGGCCGGGCCGATGGGGGTGGCGATCCGGCCGGTGCCGGAGTCGTACCGCCGGGCACGAAGCCGTCCACGAAGGCGCGCCAGGACCGTTCCGGCCAGCTCAACGCCGTTTGCAGGGCACCAGTTCGGCGGCGAGGAACAGCGCGTACCGGAACCGGGCGGGGCGGGCGCCGGAGTCCGCTCGCGCCCGGCGTGCGCCGGATGGCTCAGTCGCGCAGCACCGCCCCTGGCCCGCGCTCGGCACGGACGAACGCGGGGAACTCGGCGGGGCCGCAGTGGAGTTCGCGCCAGCCGGGGCCGGACACCGGCGGGCAGCCGAGCAGCGGGCTCCACTCCCCCGGCGGCACGTAGAGCACGCGCCGGCCACCCGGCTCCAGCACGGGGGCGACCAGCACGTCCGGCCCGAACAGGTACTGGAGACCGGCGTCGCGCGCGGCGCGGTCGCCGGGGTAGGCCAGCGGCATCGGCCGCATCAGCGGCAGCGGCTCGGCGGCGGCCTCCGCTGTGTACGCCCGGAGGCGGTGCCGCAGCCGGCAGGCCGCGATGGCGGCGCCGCGGGCCGGCTCGGGGTAGGCGGTGGGCTCGCGGCGGCCCACGCCGTGGAAGCGCATGAGGGGTGTGAACGCCGCCCACTGCGCCCAGCGGCCGTAGAGTTCCGGCTCCACGTCGGCGGGCAGCGCGTCGGGGGTCATGGTGGCGCGGATCTCCTCGGCGAACCGGTAGGAGTCCGGCGTCCAGTAGCCGCCCGCGTCATGGGTGACCAGGGAGACACCGCTGAGCGCCAGGGACAGCAGGGCGCGCAGCGTGGAGACCATGCCGCCCCAGGTGGACGGCAGATCGCCGGCCCAGTGCGCCGGATCCCGCTGGGAACCGGCCGTGCCGGAGCGGGAGATGGAGACGAAATCGCCGTCGCGCGCCAGCAGCCCCGTCTCGCGCACGGCGTCCTGGTAGATCAGCCCGTAGCTGTTGTGCCGTTCGGTGCCCCGGGTGCCGTCGGCGAACACGGCCTCCTCCGGGATCTCCTCGCCGAAGTCGGCGAGCACCGCCGCGTTCCGCTCCTCGCGCAGGGTGCGGGTGAGCCGGGCCGACCACCAGGCCCGGGCCTCGGGGTTGGTGAAGTCCAAGACCAGCGTGTCGGGGTTGTCGGCGGTGGCGGCGGGCTCGCCCGCGGGGTCGCGGATGAGATAGCCGCGCGCGGTCAGTTCGTCGCCGATCGGCGTGCCGCGTTTCACATAGGGGTTGATCCACAGGCTGGTGCGCACGCCGCGTTCCTCCAGCGCGCGGGACCAGCCGGCCGGGAAGCGGCTCCGGTCGGCGCCGGCGCTCCACGACGCGCTGTCCAGCACGGACTCCGCCAGCCACTCGTCCACGTGGACGACGTCCACCGGGCAGTCGGCCGCCCGTAGTTCGTCCACGGTCCGCACGACCTCGTCGGCCGTGAAGTAGGAGCACCGGCCCATCCACACCCCGAAGGCCCACGGGGGCAGGGCGCGCGGGCGGCCGGTGAGGGCCTGGTAGCGGCGCAGGATACCGGGGCCGTCCCCGGCGATGAGGAACAGGTCCAGGTGTTCGCCGCCCATCTCGACGGCGGCGGCCTCGGAGTGGGTGGCGCCGAGATCGGCCTCCACCGTGGCGCCGGTGTGCGCGTACAGGCCCCAGCCGGCGTCCGACCACAGCAGCGGGACGTTGAGATAGGCCGAGTCGCGGCCGGCGGCCCGGCTCTCCTCGGTGTTGCGCAACGTGCGGTGCCGGCCGCGCAGATCGATGCCCTGATAGCTCTCGCCGCCGCCGTACACGGCCGCGTCCGGCGCCAACTGAATGGTCTCGATCCAGCGGCCGGCCGGGTGGCCGGGGGACGGCGGGCAGTAGCCGGCGCGGAAGGGAACGGTGTCGGCCTCCGGGTCGGCGAAGCGCCGGTACGCGCCGAACCGCAGCCCCTGCCCGCCCTGCCAGACCGCGTGCACGCCGGGGCCGCTGATCTCCGCGCCCTCCGGCACCCGGGTGACGCGGGCCGGGTGGTCCGGCAGGTCGGACACGATGGGCGAGCCGTACTCCGGGGTGCCCCTGGTGCCCTCCTGGCGCAGCCGCAGCACGCCCTCCACGGGCACGGTGCACGCCAGCCGCAGCGTGCGGCCCGAGGCCAGCGTGACCCGCAGATGCGCGCCGTCCGGCTCGGGATCGGCCGCCACGTAGGCGTCCGTCTCCGTCCCCGTCTCCGTTGCCATCGCCACCTCCCTCTGCCCACGGTCGGTTCTCCGCCCACGGTCGGTGACGGCGAGTACCCGGCGTCCGGCGCGCGGAAACGAGCCGTCCGGGCGCCGGGCGGGCGCCTCAAGGCCGGGTGGGCGGCGGCCGATGACTGGGGCATGCCGATGACCCCGCGCGCCGGGCGCTCCCGGGCCGGGGCGCGCGCTTCGCGTCGTGGGACGAGGCGCGCGCATAGGTCCCGCCTCCGCGGGAACCGGTGTTCCCGCCCGGGAGCCGAACAGACCGTTCCGGGCCAGACGGGAGAGGTGAGATGGTGACCGAAGTGCTGTTGCTGCTGCTGGCGGTGGCGCTGACCCTGGCCTGCGCCGTGTTCGTCGCGGCGGAGTTCTCGCTGACCACGGTGGAGCGCGGCGACCTGGAGCGGGCGGCGGCGGCCGGGCAGAGCGGCGCCGCCGGAGCGCTGAAGGCGGCCCGGGCGCTGACGTTCCAGCTCTCGGGGGCCCAGTTGGGCATCACGGTGACCTCGCTGGTCATCGGCATGCTCGCCGAGCCGTCGCTGGCGTCGCTGCTGCGCGGCCCGCTGGACGCGGCCGGGCTGCCCACCGGGGCCGCGTCGTCGCTGGCGGTGGCGCTGGGCGTCGGGATGTCCACGGTAATGCTGATGGTCATCGGCGAGCTGGTGCCGAAGAACTGGGCCATCGCCCGGCCGCTGCGCGTGGCGCGGTCGGTGGCGGGGCCGCAGCGGGCGTTCACCGCCACGTTCGGCCCGTTCATTCGGCATCTCAACGAGACGGCGAACCGCCTGGTGCGGCTCCTCGGGCTGGAGCCCACCGAGGAGCTGGCCTCCGCCCGCACCCCGCAGGAACTGATCGCGCTGGCGCGGCACTCGGCGGCGGAGGGCGTGCTGCCGCCGGACTCTGCCGAGTTGTTCGTGCGCACGCTGCACCTGGCCGAGCTGACCGCCGAGAACGTGATGACGCCGCGGGTGGACGTGCGGGCGCTGCGGTCCACCGCCACCGCGGCGGACGCGGCGGAGCTGACGCGGGCCACCGGGCTGTCGCGGTTCCCGGTGTTCGAGGACGGGCTGGACGACGTGGTCGGGATCGTGCACATCAAGGACGTGCTGGCGCTGGACGAGGCGGCCCGGGCCGCGGCCCGGGTCGCGGAGCTGGCCACCGAGCCGGTGCTGGTGCCGGACTCGCTGCCGGTGGACCGGCTGCTGGAGCGGCTGCGCGGAACACGTTCGATGGCCGTCGTGGTCGACGAGTACGGCGGCACGGCGGGCGTCGTGACGCTGGAGGACATCGTCGAGGAGGTCGTCGGCGAGGTGCGCGACGAGCACGACCCGGCCGCGGGGCCCGGCCTGGCCCGCACCGGGGTGCGGATGTGGGAGGCCGACGGCGCGGTGCGCACCGATCAGCTCGCCGCCGTCGGGCTGCCCGTGCCGGACGGCCCGTACGAGACGATCGCCGGGCTGCTGGCCACCGCGCTGGCGCGCATCCCGGCCACCGGCGACTCGGTGACGGTGGACGGCTGGCGGCTGACGGTCCTGGCCACCGCCCGGCACCGGGCGGAACGGGTCCGGATCACCGCGCCCGGGCCCGGCCGGGAGGCGTCATGACCGCGCTGCAACTCGCCCTCGGGGCCCTGATGTTGGTGGTCAACGCCTTCTTCGTCGGCGCGGAGTTCGCCCTGATCTCCGTCCGCCGGGACCAGATCGAGCCGCGCGCCGACGCCGGGGAGCGGGGGGCGCGCACCGTGCTGTGGGCGCTGAGGCACCTGTCGCCGATGATGGCGACCGCCCAACTGGGCATCACTGTCTCCTCACTGGTGCTGGGCGCGGTGGCGGAGCCGGCGATGGAGCATCTGCTTAAGCCGGTCTTCGACGCGGTGGGGGTGCCGAGCGCGCTGGTGCACCCGCTGTCGTTCGCGATCGCCCTGTCGCTGGCGACCTATCTGCACATGCTGGTCGGCGAGATGGTGCCCAAGAACATCGCGCTGGCCGAGCCGGAGCGTTCCGCGCTGCTGCTCGGCCCGCCGCTGGTGGCCCTCACCCGGGCCCTGCGCCCGGTGATCTTCTCCGTGAACGCCTTGGCCAACGCGCTGCTGCGGCTGCTGCGGGTGGAGCCGCGCGACGAGGTGGCGTCGGTGTTCACCGACGACGAGCTGGTCCGCATGGTGCAGGACTCCAGCGACGCGGGACTCCTGGAGGCCGGAGAGAGCCGGCGGCTGCGCGACGCGCTGGCGCTGGGCAGCAGGACGGTGGCGGAGATCGTGGTGCCGGTGAGCCGGATGGTGACCGTCGACCACCGGGTCACGCCCCGGCAGCTCGAGCGGGCCGGGGCGATCTCCGGCTTCTCGCGGTTCCCCGTCACCGGCCCCGGCAGCACGGTGCTGGGCTTTCTGCATGTGAAGGACGCCCTGGGCCGGGCGGCCCGGGACCGGCCGTTCCCCCGGGAGGCGCTGCACCCGGTCGTGCGGGTGCGGCTGGACACGCCGCTGGACGACGCGCTGACCGCGATGCGGGCCGCCGTCACGCACCTGGCCGCCGTGACCAGCGCGAAGGGGACGCTGCTGGGCTTCGTGACCATGGAGGACGTGCTCGCCGAGCTGGTCGGCCGAGCCGCGAATGGGCCGTGAGGGCGGCGGGTACCCGGGTGCCGTCAGCAGAACGACACACGATCGACGGAACCGGAGGACACCATGGGCAAGACCAGCCCCATCGACGTCCAGAAGGCCCTGAAGAACGCGCACTACCCCAGCGACAAGTCGGAGCTGGTCCAGACGGCGAAGAAGAACGGCGCCGACAAGAGGCTGGTGAAGAAGATCGCCAACCTCGACCAGGAGCGCTTCGACGGCCCGAACGACGTCGAGAAGGCGATGTTCTAGGGGCCGTCTCCGAAGGGGGCGTCCGGCCGCCCGCGTCGTCTGGTGCGTGCGACCGCAAGGCGCCGGATCGCAGCTCGTACTTGGTCGTACTCGCGCGATTCGGCAACGCAGCGAGCGTGCGTGCCAGGCGGCGCGGGCAGGGCGGCCTCTTCGAAGACGGGCCCTGGCGGTCCGGCACGCGTTCCGCCCCCGTCGCCGTGGCGACGGGGGCGGAAGCGCGCGGTGACACCGGGCCGTCAGGCCACGGCCGACAGCTCCGCCGGGCGGGCGGCGGCCGGCACCGGCGCGAGCGCCGGCACCTCGGCCGGCCGGGTGGCACGGCGGCCGTGCGCCAGCAGGCCGGCGCCCGCCGCGCCCGCGATGACCAGACCACCGATGACCAGGGCGGCCCGGGCCCCGGCCAGCTCCATGAGCAGGCCGATGGCGGGCGGGCCGATCAGGCCCCACCCGGTGCTCAGGCTGCGCCACACGCCCAGCACGCGGCCGCGCATGTGCGGCGGCGGGTCCGTCTGGAGCACGGTCGTGCCCGCGGTGTCGGAGACGGACTCGACCATCGCCATCGGGATGACCAGCAGGATCAGCAGCGCCAGCGAGGGCGACAGCCCCGCGGCGATCTGGAGCACCGCGCCCGCGCCGGCCATGGCGGCGACGAGCCGCACCGACGGGCGCTGGAGCATACCGGCGAGCAGGGCGCCGACGATGCCGCCGATGGCCAGCGCGGTGGAGACCGTGCCGAACGCGCCCGCGCCGGCGGCCAGCGGGCCGGTCACCAGGACGGCGAGCGTCAGCGTGTAGTTGCGGCCGAAGATCGCGCTCAGGCCGGTGATCGCGGCGAGCGCGACCAGCCGCGGGCGGCCCGCGAAGAACCGCAGTCCCTCGCGCGGGTCCGCGCTCACGCGCGCGGCCGGCCGGGGCGCCGGGGCCGCCGCCGGGGCGTCCGTCTCGGCCGTGTGGTCGACCAGGCGCAGGAACGGGATGACGGCCGCGACGAACGCGAACGACAGGCCGTTGGCGACGAACGCGGCGGCGGTGCCGAACAGCACCACGGTGCCGCCGGCCAGGGCCGTACCGGCGAGCCGGCCGACGCTGTGCACGGCCGAGCCCAACGCGATCGCTGAGGGCACGTCCCTGGTGGGCACCAGGTCGTTGCCCAGCAGCGCGGTGGCGGGGGCGTCCACCGTGGCGATCACGCCGGTGACGGCCGCCAGGACCAGCAGCGTGGTCACGTTCAGCATGTCGAACGCCACCAGCGCGGCGGTGACGAAGGCGACGAGGCCGAGCGCGGCCTGGCTGAGCGCCGCGGTCAGCTTGCGCGGCCAGGCGTCGACGGCGGCGCCGCCCACGAGTCCGAGCAGCAGCCCGGGACCGGCCTGGACGGCCAGGGAGAGTCCGGTCATCGCGGCGGAGCCGGTGACCTGGAGCACGAGCAGGTTCTGCACCGTGAGCTGCATCCAGGTCCCCGCGTTGGAGACCAGGTTCGCCAGGGACCACCAGCGCATGCTGGGGTGGCGCAGGGACCGCCAGGGGGACCGGCGGGTTTCGGGCGGGGTGGAGGCAGGAGCAGACATCGCCAAGGGGGAGAGGGAGAAGGGCCGGCGCGGCTGCGCGCCGGAACAACGCCGCCCACCATGACAGACCCGCCCCGGGCCGGGAAGACCAAGATCGTCCCGGGACCGTCCTCACCCCGTGGATCCCTTGTGCGCCAAGGGTTCTGGGCGTTGAGTGCGCTTGCTCACACGCGCATGACGATCTTGCCGGTCTCCTTGCGCTGGAACATTTCGTACGCCTCCGGCGCCTCGTTCAGCGACAGGTGGTGGGTGGCGAACTCCTCCACGCCCAGCGGGTCGTCGGCCGCCAGCAGGGGCAGCAGGTCGGGCACCCAGCGCCGGACGTTGGCCTGGCCCATCCGCAACTGCACCTGCTTGTCGAACAGGCTCAGCATGGGCAGCGGGTCGGCCATGCCGCCGTACACGCCGGTGAGGGAGATGGTGCCGCCCCGGCGCACGAGCTCGATGGCCAGATACAGCGCGGAGAGCCGGTCGACGCCGGCCTTCCCGGCGATCGCCGCCGCCGCCTTGCCGGGCAGCAGGCCGCTGAGGTCCTGGATGATCTTCCCGGCCGTGCTGCCGTGCGCCTCCATGCCGACCGCGTCGATGACGGAGTCCGCGCCCCGGCCCCGGGTGAGTTCACCGACGGCCGCGGGGATGTCGTCGTGCTCGGTCAGGTCCAGCGCGGTCACCCCGCGTGCCCGGGCGGTGGCCAGTCGCTGGGGCACCAGGTCGATGCCGATGACCTGGGCGGCGCCCTGGTGCAGGGCGATGCGGCAGCACATGTCGCCGATCGGGCCCAGGCCCAGCACGGCGAGCGTGCCGCCCTTGGGGACGTCCGCGTAGGCGACGGCCTGGAACGCGGTGGGCAGCACGTCGGAGAGGAACAGATAGCGGTCGTCGGGCACATCCGGCGGGACCAGCACCGGCCCGTAGTGGGCCTGCGGCACCCGCAGATACTCGGCCTGGCCGCCCGGCACGGCCCCGTAGAGCGAGGTGTAGCCGAAGAGCGCCGCGCCGGTGCCCTGGTCGCGGACCTGGGTCGTCTCGCACTGGGTCTGGAGCCCGCGGTCGCACATGAAGCACGAGCCGCAGGCGATCTGGAACGGGACCACGACCCGGTCGCCGGGCGCGAGGTCGGTGATCGCGGGGCCGACTTCCTCCACCACGCCCATCGGTTCGTGGCCGAGGATGTCGCCGGGGGTCATGAACGGTGACAGCACCTCGTACAGGTGCAGGTCGGAGCCGCACAGCCCGGTCGACGTGACCCGGATCACCGCGTCCGTCGGCTCCTGGATCCGGGGGTCGGGCACCTCCTCGACCCGTACATCGCGCTTGCCGTGCCACACGACAGCCTTCATGGGACTACCTCCTGGCCTGCTCGGTTCGGCCCGGCGAGTACCCAGAGCCGGGCGGCTCAGCCGTGCTGTCCGGGCCCGGGGGCGTGCGGCACCGACTCGGGCAGGTCGCGGCGGCCGGTGCGGCGGGCCTGGTCCAGGGCGGAGATGCGCGGGTGGTGCAGGTCGAACGCGGGCGCCTCGGAGCGGATGCGCGGCAGCGCGGTGAAGTTGTGGCGCGGCGGCGGGCAGGAGGTGGCCCACTCCAGGGAGCGGCCGAAGCCCCAGGGGTCGTCCTCGGCGTGCCGGGGCGCGTACCTCGCGGTGCGCCACACGTTGTAGAGGAACGGCAGCGTGGACATGCCCAGCAGGAACGAGCCGATGCTGGAGACGGTGTTCAGCGTGGTGAAGCCGTCGGAGTGCAGGTAGTCGGCGTAGCGGCGCGGCATGCCCTTGGCGCCCAGCCAGTGGTGGACGAGGAAGGTGCCGTGGAACCCGGTGAAGAGGGTCCAGAAGTGGATCTTCCCGAGCCGTTCGTCGAGCCTCCTGCCCGTCCACTTGGGCCACCAGAAGTGGAACCCGGCGAACATCGCGAAGACCACCGTGCCGAACACCACGTAGTGGAAGTGCGCCACCACGAAGTAGGTGTCCGTGACGTGGAAGTCCAGCGGCGGGGAGGCGAGCAGCACGCCGGTGAGGCCGCCGAGGAGGAAGGTGACCAGGAAGCCGACGCACCACAGCATGGGCGTCTCGAAGGAGAGGGAGCCCCGCCACATGGTGCCGATCCAGTTGAAGAACTTCACGCCGGTGGGCACGGCGATCAGGAACGACAGCAGCGAGAAGAACGGCAGCAGCACCGCGCCGGTGGCGAACATGTGGTGCGCCCACACGGTCATGGACAGGCCGGTGATCGCGATGGTGGCGCCGACGAGGCCGATGTAGCCGAAGATCGGCTTGCGGCTGAAGACCGGGATGATCTCCGTGATGATCCCGAAGAACGGCAGCGCGATGATGTAGACCTCGGGGTGCCCGAAGAACCAGAACAGGTGCTGCCACAGCAGGGCGCCGCCGTTGGCCGAGTCGAAGATGTGGGCGCCGAAGAGGCGGTCGGCGGCCAGCGCGAACAGCGCGGCGGCGAGCACGGGGAAGGCCATCAGGACCAGCACGCTGGTGAGCAGGATGTTCCAGGTGAAGATCGGCATCCGGAACATCGTCATGCCCGGCGCGCGCATGCAGACGATGGTGGTGATGAAGTTGACCCCGCCGAAGATCGTGCCGAAGCCGGACAGCGCCAGGCCCATGATCCACATGAGCGGGCCCAGGCCCGGGGAGTGCACCTCGTTGTTGAGCGGGCTGTAGGCGAACCAGCCGAAGCTGGCGGCGCCGGCGGGCGTGAGCAGCGAGCCGACGACCAGCAGCCCGCCGAACAGGAAGAACCAGTACGCCAGCGCGTTCAGCCGGGGGAACGCCACGTCGGGGGCGCCGATCTGCAGCGGCATGATCCAGTTGGCGAACCCGGCGAACAGCGGCGTCGCGAACAGCAGCATCATGATGCTGCCGTGCATCGTGAACGACTGGTTGAACTGCTCGGCCGACACGATCTGGAGCCCGGGCCGGGCGAGTTCGGCCCGCATCACCATCGCCAGCGAGCCGGCGATCAGGAAGAAGAAGAACGAGGTGATGAGGTACAGGGTGCCGATCTGCTTGTGGTCGGTCGTGGTCAGCCAGCCCACCACAACCCGGCCGGGGCTCTTCGGCCGCGGCTCCCGCGGTGCGGCGCGGGTGTCGGTGAGCGTCGCCATGGACACCAGTGGTACCCCCGGCCGGGGCGCCGCCCCCGGCTGGCGCGCCGCTCAGTCGCCGGATGGCGCAGCCGCGCGGGAGGACTCGACGACGTGGGCCAGGCGGCGCAGCATGAGCCGGTGGCGCAGTTGCAGCAGGAAGTCGGAGGCCACGTTGTGCAGCCGGCCGCCGGGGCCCGTGAGCGGGTGCTCGTCGATGGTGACCAGGGAGTATTCGCCCCAGGGGCGGACCTCGATGCCGATGCGGGCGGTGCCCACCAGGCGGCTCCTGGCCTCCAGTTCGAGCCGGCGGCCGGGCTCGTGGTCGCGTACGACGGTGCGTCCGCTCAGCCGCCGGGGGCCGACCTTGACGGTGTAGCGGATGGCGGAGCCCACCTCGGGCCAGTCGGCGTCCAGGGGGACGGACTCGGCGGTGCCCACGACCCACTCCGCGTACCGGCGGCCGTCACGGAGGACCGCCCACACCGCGTCGGGCGGGCGCTTGATCAGGATGGGGCGGATGGCCATGCCGGTCTCCTCTCATGGGACAGCCGCGTGCGGGACAGCCGCGCGGCGCGCAGGGCGGCGCGGGCGGCGTTGGCGCCCGGGGCGCCGTGGACTCCCCCGCCGGGGTGGGCGGAGGCGGAGGCGAGATACAGACCGGCGACGGGGGTGCGCGGGCGGGCCGCGCCCGGCACGGGCCGGAAGGCGAGCTGCTGGTGAACGGCCGCGGTGCCGCCGTTGAGCGCGCCCAGCACGAGGTTCGCGTTGAGCCGCTGGAGGTCGGCCGGGGCCAGGACGCGCCGCCCGACGATGGTGTCCCGGAAGCCGGGCGCGAACCGTTCGACGACCGCCTCCAGCCGTTCGGTCATCGTCTCGCGCAGCCCGTCGTCCGCCATGCCGCGGGGCAGGTGGGTGTAGACCCACGCCGCCTCGGTGCCGGCCGGGGAGCGGCCGGGGTCGGCGGTCGTCATCTGGCCGAGCACGGCGGAGGGGCGCGCGGGCAGGGTGCCGGTGGCCAGGTCGGCGGAGTGCCGGGTCAAGTGGTCGACGCCGTCGGCGAGATGGACGGTGCCGGCGGTGCCGGCGGCCGGGGCGGTCCAGGGGATGGGCCGGGACAGCGCCCAGTCGACCTTGAACGTCGGGTAGTCCCACTCGAAGCGGCGCATGTCGGCGCGCAGCCGCGCGGGCAGGTCCTGCCAGCCGACCAGCCCGCCATACAGCGCGGGCGCGGGGACGTCGGCGAGCACGGCGCGGCGGGCGGGGACCGGTTCGCCGTCGGCGGTGCGGACGCCCACGGCCCGGCCGTGCCGCACGACGACGCGTGCCACGGGCGTGCCGCAGCGCACGTCGCCGCCGCGCGCGGTCAGCCGGCGGACCAGGGCGTCGGTGAGCCGCCCGGCGCCCCCGGCGGGCACCGGCCAGCCGTGGCGCTGGCCGAGCATGACCAGCAGCCAGCCGAACGCCCCGCTGCCCGGCGTCTCGGGGAAGAGGTCGGCGTGCAGGCCGCAGCCGGTGAGCAGCAGCGGGCCGCCGGGGCCGGTGAACTCCTCCTCGCCCAGCCGCCGGGCGGGCAGCGTGAGCATGCGCAGCAGCCGCAGTCCCCCGGCCGACCGGAGCCTGGCGAGCAGCGGCACGCCGTGCCGCAGCGGCGGGAACGGCGTGAGCAGGGCCCCGAGCAGGTCGGGTGCCAGCCGGTCCCAGCGGGCCAGCAGCCGCAGATACGCCTCGCCGTCGCCGGGGGCGAGGGCGTCCAGGCTCGCGGCGGTCCGGTCCTGGTCGCGGTGGAGCACGGCGCAGCGGCCGTCGGGCAGCGGGTGGGCCAGCACGGCCGGCGCGTGGCTCCAGGTCAGGCCGAAGCGTTCCAGGTCCAACGCGCGCAGCACCGGGGAGGCGGCGGCCAGCGGATAGAACGAGCTGAACAGGTCGTTGACATAGTCCGGGTGGACGCCGCGGTCGCTGCGCACGGCGCCGCCCGGGTGGTCGGCGGCCTCCAGCACCAGGACCCGCCAGCCCGCGTCGGCCAGCACGTTGGCGGCGACCAGCCCGTTGGGGCCGGCGCCGATGACGACGGCGTCCGGGGCGGCCCGCTCCGTCATGGCCGGTCCCCCAGGGTTCTGGCCACCTCCCGCAGCCGCCCGCCGCCGGACAGCCGGTGGCGCAGCGGCGGGGTGCCCGCGCCGCCGCCGTGCCGCAGTCCGTCCAGGAAGCCCGCGATGGCGTCGGCCGCAGAGTGGCGTGGCCGCCAGCCCAGTTCACGGCGGGCGCGGCCGGTGTCCATGAGCGGGAACGCCAGCACGTCGTCGAACATGGCGGCGGAGGTGGGCAGCAGCCGCAGATGCCAGGCCGCGTCCACGGCGGCCCGGACCGGGCGGTAGGGCAGCCGGACCAGGTGGGCGTCGTTGAGCTCCGCGAGCAGGCGCACGTCGACGACGGGCTCCGCGGCGACGTTGAACGGGCCGCGCACGGGCCGCAGCGCGGCGCGGCAGAACGCGTCGGCCGCGTCGTCGGTGTGCAGCGCCTGGAAGCGCAGCCGGGGCAGGTCGGGGACGGCGCGCAGCGGGCGGGGCGGGCGCCCTCGGGGGAAGAACGGGCCGCCGAACAGCCGCCGTTGCTGGGCGGCGGTGCGGGCGGCCACCACGACGCCGGGCCGCAGCCGGGCCACGCGCACGTCCGGGTGCCGGTGCTCGAAGGCGTCGAGGAGCCGTTCCGCGTACGCCTTCTCGCGGGGGTAGGGCGCGGTCGGCCAGCCGTCGGTGGGCCAGTTCTCGTCCACCCGGCGGTCCTTGGGGCCGGGGGCGTAGGCGACCACGGAGGAGGCGTGCACCAGCGCGGGCACGCCCGCCCGGGCGGTGGCCTCGAACACCCGCTGGCTGCCGAGGACGTTGGTGCGCCAGGTCACCTCGGGGCGGTGGGCGGGCTGGAACAGGCAGGCCAGATGGATCACGGCGCCGGCACCGGCGAACAGCCGCTCCAGGTCCGGCTCGGTGGCGATGTCGGCGCTCACGAACGTCACGCCGGGCGGGAGCCGGTCCGGTCGGCGGCGGGCCACGGCCACGACCGGGCCGGCCCCCGGGTGGGCGGCCAGCCGCCGCACCACGCCGGTGCCGATGTTCCCCGTCGCGCCCACGACCACCACGCGGGGCGCGGCCGGGGCCGCGGTCAGGCCAGCTCCGAATAGCCGAAGAGCTCGGCATAGCCGGTGGGAAGCTGACTGAGCAGCTTGTTCATCTCGCCACCGGTTACCTGCTCGGAAATAACGGAGAAAACCACACGGGTATCCGTCTCGGCGGTTTCCTCATCTTCGTCGGCACGTTGGGCGACATGCGTGATGAACTCCTCCACGCCCCAGCTTCGGCCGGCACCGTCCGCATTCTCCAGAATTTGCGCGAGCGGGGTGGGGAGTTGATCGGCGAGATGTTCCGCGGAGTGCGACGGCAGGCGCTCCCCCAGGGTGGTCAAGACCGCCTCGACGGCCCGTTCGGCCTCGTCACCGGGGTATTCGCCGCGGTCGCGCACGGTGGAGAGAAAAGAACCGTAGGACACGATGGCACTCTTTTCCGATCGATCGGTTTCGGTATTGGGTATGGGCCCGTCCCGGGTATCCGGCGGGGGCCGGGAGAAACCTGCGGCGGGCGGCGGGCGCCCGCCGAGATGTGCGTCGGGGCGAATGGCGGCAGACTTGTCGGGAACGGCCTCTTCCCGTGGCGAGCAGAGCGGAATCGCACGCCCACCCTCACCTGGGAGAGCAACGAATGAACACACCCGCACATCCCCGTAAGAAGCGTCACCCGCACGACGACGCGCCGGATACCACCAGGCAATTCGAGCGGATCGCCGAGTTGCCGCCGTGCCCGGAACGGGACGAGCTGTGCCGCGACGTGATCTGCGCCTGGATTCCCATGGCGGACCGGCTCGCCCGCACCTTCCGCGACCGCGGCGAGGCGCTGGAGGACCTGGAGCAGGTCGCCGCCCTCGGCCTGGTGAAGGCCGTGCACCGGTACGACCCGAGCCGGGGCCGGCCCTTCGAGAGCTACGCCGTGCCGACGATCGTCGGCGAGGTGAAGCGGCACTTCCGCGACCACATGTGGGGGCTGCACGTGCCCCGGCGCACCCAGGAACTGCGCAACCGGGTCCGGGCCGCCGCCCGCCAGCTCACGTTCCGGCTGGACGAGCGCGGTCCCAGCGTGGAGCAGATCGCCCAGCACAGCGGACTGACCGAGGACGAGGTCAGGACCGGCATGGAGGCGCTGGAGAGCTTCAGCACCCTGTCGTTGAACGCGGAACTTCCGGGCGCGGACGGTGACTACTCACTGCTGGACACCCTGGGCACGCACGAGCCCGGCTTCGACCGGGTGGTGGACCGGGAGGCGGTGAAGAGCCCGTTGCAGGCCCTGCCCGAGCGCGAGCGGGAAATCCTCTACCTGCGGTTCTTCCACGGCATGACGCAGAGCCGCATCGCCCGGCAGCTCGGCATCTCGCAGATGCACGTGTCGCGTCTGCTGAGCCGGGCGTGCGAACGCATCCGCGCCGAGGTGGAGGGCACCGACGGCGGCCGGGAGCACGAGCGGGAGCGCCCGGACCCGGCACCGGCGGCAAGACGGCCGGCGGCCTGAGGGACGCCAGGCCCCGGCACGCTGCCGCGTGCCGGGGCCGTTCCCTGGGGCGGGGTGTGCGCGGGAGAACGTCGTGCCGCTCACCGCGCGCGGCCTCCGCGCGTTTCGCGGCACGGGAATCGGAACACCCGGCAGCACGGACGGCACAGGAACGGACAGCACAGGAGACGGCAGAAGGAGACGGCACACCATGACGATGACGCAGCAGAACGCCGCCAACATCATCGGCGGCCGGCCGGACGCCTCCCGCGAGGCGGCGCAGTTGGTCCTCGACACCTACGGACCGCCGCAGGAGGCCACCGACACCCGGCCGACCTGGCACCGGCCCGGCCCCTGGAAGCGGCTGGTCGCCTCCCGGACGTACTACGAGCACCACTTCCCGGCGCCGCACATCGACTCGGCGGAGTCGTTCATCGACTACCAGGTGCCGCCCGAGAAGTTCACCCCGCTGGCGCGGTTCGACGGCAGCGTCATCGCCGAGCGGACGGCGGTCGAGGTCTCCGCGCGTTGCCACGACGAGCAGGCGAACTTCCTCGCGCTCAACCTGATGCACGACATCGTCACCGGCGAGAAGCCCCCCGAGGAGGCGCGCGACCACTACGCCAAGGAGTTCGCGGACCACCGGCGCGGCCGGTCCACGCCGTACATGGAACGGCTCCGCTTCGCACCCGGCCACGACACGGCCGCCCCCGACCGGCGGCTGCTGTCGGACGAGGATCTGGCGCGGGCCGCCGCGGAAGGCGGCGGTTGAGATGCGGCTGGGACCGCTACGGCGTCCGCTCGTTGCCCTTGGGCTTGCCCGACTGGTGTGGCGTGCCGTGCGGCGGCGCCGAGAAAGGCTGCGGGGACGTGGCCGGATCGACCGGTGAGGTGCCGCGGGTGGGGCCGCCCGGCGCGGGCGGCACCTCGCCGCCCGGTGACGGCGTGCTGCCGGCGTCGAGTTCGGCCTGCCGGGCCGTGATGAGCTGGATCACCCCGGCGCGGTTGGCGTGGCGGCGCTCGTAGTCCAGGAGCGCGGTCAGCTCCGCCGGGCCGAGCGACCGGATGCGGTGTTCGATGTCGCCGGCGGTGAGGCCGTCGTAGCCGGGGACCGGCGCTTCGTCGTGGTGGGTCATGGCGCCCGAGTACCCGCCGGGCCGATGGCCTATCAGGGCAGCGGCGAGCCGCCCGTGGCGTTGACGACCTCCGCGGTGACATAGCCCGCGTCCGCCGAGGCCAGGAAGACGTAGGCGGGCGCCATCTCGGCCGGCTGGGCCGGCCTGCCGAGCGGCGACTTGGCGCCGAAGCCGGTGGTGTCCGGCATGGTCGAGGGGATCAGCGGCGTCCACACCGGGCCGGGCGCGACCGCGTTGACGCGGATGCCGCGCGGGGCGAGGTGCGCGGCCAGGCCCTGGGTGAACGTGACGATGGCGCCCTTGGTCATGGCGTAGTCCAGCAGGTGTGGGCTGGGCTGATATCCCTGTACGGACGTGGTGTTGATGATGCTGCCGCCGGCCGGGATGTGATGCACGCACATCCGGCTCAGCCAGAACATGCCGTACAGGTTGGTCCGCATGACCCGGTCGAACTGCTCGGTGGTGATCTGCTCGATGCCGTCCGGCTGGGCCATCTGGTAGGCAGCGTTGTTGACCAGGATGTCGACGCCGCCGAACTCGTCGACGGCCCGGTCCGTCAGCGCCCGGCACGCGTCCTCCTCGCGGATGTCGCAGGGCACGGCGACCGCGCGGCGGCCGGCATCGGTAATCAGGCGGGTGGTCTCCGCGGCCTCGGCCGCTTCCTCCGGGAGGTGGCTGAAGATCACGTCGGCGCCCTCGCGGGCGAAGGCCAGCGCGACCGCGCGGCCGATGCCGGAGTCGCCGCCGGTGATGATCGCGCGGCGCTCCCGCAGCCGGCCGCAGCCGCGGTAGGAGTCCTCGCCGTGGTCGGGGCGCGGCCTCATCTCGCCGGTGCTGCCCGGGGGTTCCTGGGACTGCGGGGGGAACTCCGGGCGGGGGTGGCGCCGGGTGGGGTCCGGCTGCCGGGGACGGTCGGTCATGGGTCGCCCTTCGGGGGGTCGGGGTCAGTCCTCGTCCTTCTTGTCGCCGCCGGCCAAGTACTCCTGGAGCTTGGCCTTCAGGCCCTTCTTCACCACGCCCCCGCGGTCCACGTCGCCCTTCAGCAGCGCCTTGGCGGTGGACTCGATCTGGTCCCAGGTCGCGGACGGCGGGATCGGCGGCACGTCCGGGTCGGTCAGGAACTCCACCACCGCGGGCCCGGGCGCGGCCAGCGCCTCGCGCCAGGCGTCCTCGACGTCGTCCGGTTTCTCCACCCGCACGCCGGACAGGCCGAGGGAGCGGGCGAACGCGGCGGTGGAGACGTCGGGGAGCTCCTGGGAGGGCAGGAACTGCGGGGAGCCGGACATCGCGCGCATCTCCCAGGTCACCTGGTTGAGGTCGCGGTTGTTCCACACGCCGACCACCAGGTGCGGATTCTCCCAGGCGTGCCGGTACTTGGCGGCGGTGATCAGCTCGTTCATGCCGTTCATCTGCATGGCGCCGTCGCCGACCAGCGCCACCACCGGGCGGTCGGGGTGGGCGAACTTGGCGCCGATCGCGTACGGCACCGCGCAGCCCATGGTGGCCAGCGTGCCGGACAGGGAGCCGCGCATGGTGCCGCGCATCGTGATGTGCCGGGCGTACCAGTTGGTCACCGAGGCGGAGTCGACGGTGAGGATGGCGTCCTCGGGCAGCAGCGGGTCCAGGCAGTGCGCGACGTACTGCGGGTTGATGGGGTCGGCGTCGACCAGTTCCGCCTGGCGGGCCAGCGCGTCGCGCCAGCGTTCGGTGGAGGCGGCGATGCGCTCGTGACGGCCGGCCGCGTCCGCCTTGGCGTGCAGCAGCGGCAGCAGCCGGCGCAGCGTGGCGCGGGCGTCGCCCACGAGGTTGACCTCGTAGGGGTAGCGCATCCCGACCATGCCGGGGTCGATGTCGATCTGCACGCCCCTGGCCTGGCCGAACTCGGGCAGGAACTGGCTGTAGGGGAAGCTGGACCCAATGGCGATCAGCGTGTCGCAGTCCCGCATCAGGTCCCAGGACGGGCGGGTGCCGAGCAGGCCGATGGTGCCGGTGACATAGGGCAGCGTGTCGGGCAGCGCGTCCTTGCCGAGCAGGGCCTTGGCGATGCCGGCGCCCAGCTTCTCGGCCAGCTCCTGGACCTCGGCGCGGGCGCGGACGGCGCCCTGGCCGACGAGGACGGCCACGTTCTCCCCGGCGTTGACGACCTCGGCGGCGCGGGCCAGCGCGTCGTCCGTGGGCACCGTGGTCCAGGCGCTGAAGTCCTGGCTGGAGGGCACCATCTTGAACGCGTGGCCGGGCTCGCTGTACTCCAGCGTCTGCACGTCCGCGGGCAGGATGACGACGGCGGGCGCGCGGCGGGCGTAGGCGGTGCGCAGCGCGCGGTCCAGCACGTTGGGCAGTTGCTCGGGGACGTTGACGGTCTCCAGGAAGGCGGCGACGTCCTTGAACAGGGCGTGCAGGTCCACCTCCTGCTGGTAGGAGCCGCCCATCGCGCTGCGGCTGGTCTGGCCGACGAGGGCGACCACCGGGACATGGTCCAGGGCGGCGTCGTAGAGGCCGTTGAGCAGGTGGATGGCGCCGGGGCCCGAGGTGGCCGCGCACACGCCCGCGCGGCCGCTGAACTTGGCGTAGCCGACGGCCTGGAACGCGGCCATCTCCTCGTGCCGGGCCTGCACGAAGCGGGGCTCGTTGTCGGCCCGTCCCCAGGCGGCGAGCAGACCGTTGATGCCGTCGCCCGGGTAGCCGTAGACGATCTCGACGTGCCAGGCGCGCAGCCGGGCGAGTATGTGATCGGCGACTGTCTGGCTCATCACTGGCCTCTCAACGGGGTAGCTCCGGCAGGACCCTGGTGCGGTAGAAGTCGAAGAAGCCGGCCATGTCGGGCCCGATCTGGCTGACGTAGACGCGGTCGAAGCCGGCCTCGGCGCAGGCGGTGAGGGACTGGATGTGCTCGGCCGGGTCGTCGCCCAGCGGCATCGGGCCGTTCCTGACGTGCTCCTCGGTCACGAGCTGGACGGCCTGCTCGAAGTGGCGCGGCTCGGGCAACTGGGCGGCCAGCTCGCCGGGCAGGAACATGTTGGGCCAGCGCGCCAGGACGGTGCGGGCGGCGCGGTCGCGGTCGGTGTCGTAGCAGACCTTGATCCCGCAGGAGGCGGGCTTGTCCCCGCCGCCGCCCGCACGAAAACGACGGAGCATATCGGCCTGGGGCCCCATGGTGACGAAGCCGTCGCCGATCCGGGCCGCCAGGCCGGTGGCCGCCGGGGCGTAGCCGGAGACGTCGATGGGGACGGGCTCGTCGGGCAGCGTGTGGAGGCGGGCGTTCTCCACGGTGTAGTGCCGGCCGCGGTGGCTGACGCGTTCGCCCGTGATCAGCAGCCGGATGATGTCCACGGCCTCCTCCAGCATCTCCAGCCGGACCTCGGCGCGGGGCCATGTGGTGCCCACGATGTGCTCGTTGAGCGCCTCGCCGCTGCCCACGCCGAGCCGGAACCGGCCCGGAAGCAGCGCCCCGCTGGTGGCGGCGGCCTGGGCGATGACCGCCGGGTGGACGCGGACGGTCGGGCAGGTCACGGCGGTGGCGACGGGCAGCGCGGTGGCCTCCGCGAGCGCGCCGATGGTGGACCAGACGAACGGGCTGTGCCCCTGCGCGTCCAGCCACGGGTGGTAGTGGTCGGAGATCCACAGCCCGGTGAAGCCGGGCCTGTTCGGCCTGCCGCGCCTGGTCGACCAACGCGCGCGGCCCGTGGTCCTCGCTGGCCAGGAAGTAGCCGTACGACGTCATGACTGCCCTCTCGTCTCGCTCGGTTCTCGCCCGGTTCGGCGCGGAAACGGCGTGCCCCGGCGGGTAACCGCCGGCCGCGGGCGGAAACCCCCGGCGGGCGGGTCAGGGCCGGCCGCCGACGCCGGTGGCGAACTCGCCGAGCCGGCCGTGCCGCAGCCTGGGCTCGAGCGGCGGCGTGGTCATGCCGATGCCGTGCCGCAGCCCCTCCACCAGGTCAAGCAGGGCGTCCTCCGCGCTGTACTGCGGTGTCCAGCCCAGCTCCTCGCGGGCCCGGGAGCAGTCCATGATCGGCAGCCGCACCAGCGTGTCGAAGAGCTGCGGCGGGGCGGGCGCCAGGCGGGTGCGCCACGCGGCGGCCATGGCGGTGCGCAGCAGCGGGCGGGGCAGCCGAACGCGGCGGGCGGCGAAGAGCCGGGCCAGCAGGGCGGGGTCGACGACGGGGTCGGCGGCCAGGTTGAACGCGCCGCGCACCGGGCGGGCCACGGCCAGCCGGTACGCCTCGGCGGCGTCGCTGGTGCGCAGCACCTGGAAGCGCAGGCCGGGCACGTCGGGAACGACCGGGCTGAGCTCGGGGCGGACCAGCGGGCCGTACAGCAGCGGGCCGAGGAAGAGGCGGCGCTGCTCGGCGGCGGCCTCGCGCGCGAAGAGGAAGCCGGGCCGCATCCGCACCACGCGGATGCCGGGCTGTTCGTAGGCGAAGGTGTCCAACAGGCGTTCCACGTACGCCTTTTCGCGGCTGTACGCGGCGTTCGGCCAGCCGTGCGTGGGCCAGCTCTCGGTGACCGGCCGGTCCTTGGGCCCCGGGGCGTAGGCCGCCACGGACGAGGCGCAGACCAGGGCGGGCACCCGGGCCGCGGCGGCGGCCTGGAGGACGGCGGTGGTGCCGAGCACGTTGGTGCGCCAGGTCATCAGCGGGTCGCGGGCCGGCTGGAGCATCCACGCCAGGTGCACCACGGCGTCGGCGTGGGTGAAGTGGGCGGTGAGGGCGGTCCGGGCGGTCTCGGCCGCACGCAGGTCCACCGCGTCCCAGGTCGTCTTCTCCACCGGCCAGTCCGGCACCCGGCGGGCGAGGCCCAGGATCGAGGAGACGTCGGGGTCGGCGGCCAGCGCCCGGATTACGGCGCTGCCGACGTTGCCCGTGGCTCCCACGACCACGACACGCTTTCCGTCGGCGCTTGCGTCGGCTGAAGTCATCGGCGGCGCTCCCTTCCTGGATCCCGATGTGGTCGCGTACCCGGCGAACGAGGCGGAACACCCCGTTTGCCCGATTTTCCGGGGGGTACTTGGGAGCGGTCGTTGAAGAAAGGAGATGACATGCACTTTCGACACGCTGTCGTCACCGGCGGGGCCGGCTTCCTCGGCTCGCACCTGTGCACCGCGCTGCTCGACCGGGGAACGGACGTCACCTGCATCGACGACCTGAGCACGGCCGATCCGGGCAACATCGACCACCTGCGGAACCGGCCGGGGTTCACCGTCACCCAGGCCAGCGTGTGCGAGGCGTTCGACGTGGCGCGCCCGACGGACCTCGTGCTGCACTTCGCGTCGCCCGCCTCCCCCGCGGACTATCTGCGGCTGCCGCTGCACACGCTGGAGACCGGCAGTCTCGGCACCCGCAACGCCCTCGCCCTGGCGCGCCGGCACGGCGCGCGCTTCGTTCTGGCCTCCACGTCGGAGGTGTACGGCGACCCGCAGCAGCACCCACAGACCGAGACGTACTGGGGGCATGTCAACCCGGTGGGGCCGCGCAGCGTGTACGACGAGGCCAAGCGGTTCGGGGAGGCGCTGACGACGGCCGAGGCGGAGGTGCACGGCACGGACACGGGCATCGTGCGGCTCTTCAACACGTATGGCCCGCGGATGCGCGGCTACGACGGGCGGGCGGTGCCGACGTTCATCCGGCAGGCGCTGGCCGGGGAGCCGCTGACCGTGACCGGGGACGGGCGGCAGACGCGTTCGCTCAGCTATGTCGAGGACACGGTGAACGGGGTGCTGGCGATGGCCGGTTCCGATCTGCGCGGTCCGGTCAACATCGGGAATCCGGAGGAGGTCTCGATGCTGGACCTGGCGCATCTGATCATCGGGCTGACCGGTTCCGACTCGGCGGTGCGGCTCGTCGAGCGACCGACGGACGACCCGACGGTGCGCTGCCCCGACATCACGCTGGCGCGCGGCAAGCTCCAGTGGGAGCCGCGGGTGCCGGCCGAGGAGGGTCTGGCCCGCACCATCGCCTGGTACCGGGCGCCGGTCGCCGCCTGAGCGGCATCCCCTCCCCCTCATCTCTTCTTCGACGAGCTTCTTCGACGAACCTCCTTTCTTCGACGGACCGTTCGCACCAGCCCGGAGGGCACCCATGCGCGTACTCGGTATCAACGCCCTGTTCCACGATCCGGCGGCGGCCCTCGTCATCGACGGCCGCACGGTCGCCGCCGCGGAGGAGGAGCGGTTCTCCCGCCGCAAGCACGGCAAGCGGCCGGTCCCGTTCTCCGCCTGGGAGCTGCCCGAACAGGCGGCTGCCTGGTGCCTGGGGCAGGCCGGGCTGCGCCCGGAGGATCTGGACGCCGTCACCTATTCGTTCGACCCCGCGCTGGCCCGCCCGACGGACGCGCTGGGGCTGGACGACCCGTGGGACCACCTGCGGCTCACCTACGCCCGGGAGGCGCCGGGCTTCCTGAGCACCGCGCTGCCCGGGCTGGACCCGGAACGGGTGCGGTTCGTGCCGCACCACATGGCGCACGCGGCGTCGTCGGCGTTCGCCGCGCCCGTCGCGGAGAACTCCTCGGTGCTGGTGCTCGACGGCCGCGGCGAGGCCACCTCGCATCTGGCGGCGCGGCGCACCGGGCAGGAGCTCACGCCGCTGCACGGCCAGGCGCTGCCGCACTCGCTGGGCCTGGTCTACGAGGAACTGACCGAGCACCTGGGCTTCCTGCGGTCCAGCGACGAGTACAAGGTGATGGCGCTGGCCGCGTACGGCACGCCGCGGTTCCTGCCGGAGCTGCGGCGTTACGTCCACTCCACGGGCGACGGCGGGTTCCGGGCGGCCGGGGTGCCCTGGGCGGAGCTGGCCCCGGCGCGTCCGAAGGACCGGGCCTGGACGCAGGAGCACGCGGATCTGGCGGCCAGCGCGCAGGCGTGCCTGGAGGAGACGCTGCTGGACTTGGTCCGCTGGCTGCACGGGCGCACCCATGACGACGTGCTGACGATGGCCGGCGGCGTGGCGCTGAACTGCGTGGCGAATTCGCGGATCGCGCGGGAGGGCCCGTTCGCCCGGGTGTGGGTGCAGCCGGCCGCCGGCGACGCGGGAACAGCGCTGGGCGGCGCGCTGCTGCACGCGGCCGGCGCGGACCCGGCGCCCACCGAGCCGCCGGCCGGCGCGGATCTGGGGCGCGGCTGGTCGGACGCGGAGCTGGAGGCATGGCTGAAGACGGCCGCCGTGCCGTTCGAACGGCCGCCGGACGTCGCGGCGACGGTGGCCGAGGCACTGGCGGAGAACGCGGTGGTGGCCTGGTTCCAGGGGCGGTCGGAGTACGGGCCGCGCGCCCTGGGGCACCGCTCGCTGCTGGCCCACCCCGGCAAGTCGGGCAATCTGGAGCGGCTGAACGACATCAAGGGCCGCGAGCAGTTCCGGCCGGTGGCGCCGATGGTGCTCGCCTCCCGGGCCGCGGAGGTCTTCGACGGGCCGCTGCCGAGCCCGTTCATGCTGTTCGTGCACGACGTGCGCCCCGAGTGGCGCGACCGCATTCCGGCCGTGGTGCACGTGGACGGCACCGCGCGGATCCAGACGGTGGACCCGGCCGCCGAGCCGCTGGTGGCGCGCATGCTGTCGCGGTTCGAGGAGCGGACCGGGCTGCCCGTGGTGGTCAACACCAGCCTGAACACCGCCGGCCGGCCGATGGTGGACGACCCCCGGGACGCGCTGGAGTGCTTCGGCTCGGCGCCGGTGGACCTGCTGGCGATCGGCCCGTTCGTGGTGCGCCGGCGCGCGCTGTTCGCCGAGGGCGGGCGGGGCCGTGAGTGACGCGGCGGCGGCCACCGGCCCGCGCCCCCCGTACGCCGTGGTGATCCCGACGCTGGGGCGGCCCAGCCTGGGCCGGGTGCTGACCGCGCTGGCGGCCGGCGACGGGCCACGGCCGGCGCGCGTGGTGCTGGTGGACGACCGGCCGCCGCAGGACCCGACGCCGCTGCCGGTGGCCGTGCCCGCCGCGCTGTGGGACCTGGTCGAGATCGTGCCCGGCCTGGGCGCCGGGCCGGCCGCCGCCCGGAACACCGGCTGGCGGCGAGCGCCCGAGCCGTGGATCGCGTTCCTGGACGACGACGTGGTGCCCGGCGAGGACTGGGCGGCGGCGCTCGCCGCCGACCTGGCGGCGGCCGAGCCCGACATCGCGGGCGTGCAGGCGCGGATCACCGTTCCGCTGCCCGGCGACCGGCCGCCCACCGACTGGGAGCGCAACACAGCCGGGCTGGCGACGGCGCGCTGGATCACCGCCGACATGGTCTACCGGCGCGCCGCGCTGGCCTCGGTGGGCGGCTTCGACGAACGGTTCCCCCGCGCGTTCCGCGAGGACGCCGACCTGGCGCTGCGCATGCTGGCCGCGGGCTGGATCCTCGCGGTGGGCCGACGGCGGACGGTGCACCCGGTCCGCCCGGCCGACGCCTGGGTGTCCGTGCGCACCCAGGCCGGGAACGCGGACGACGTGCTGATGTCGCGGCTGCACGGCCGGGACTGGTGGGCGCGGGCCGAGGCGCCGCGCGGCCGGCTGCGGCGGCACGCGGCCGTCACGGCGGCCGGGTGCGCGGCGCTGGTCGCCGCCGCCGGGCGCCGGCGGCTGGCCGCGGCCGGGTGCGCGGCGCTGTGGCTGGCCGGCACCGCGGAGTTCGCGGTGGCCCGGGTGCTCCCCGGGCCGCGCACCGCGGCGGAGATCCGGCGCATGGCCGCGACAAGCGTGGCCATCCCGCCGGTCGCGGTGGCGCACTGGCTCGCCGGGCACGTGCGGCACCGGAACGCCCGGCCGCTGGCGGTCTCCCCCACCGCGCCCGTTTGCGCTGGTGAGCATGCGGACGAGACACGTCCGTTTGATTCGGTCATATCGGGCAACTCAGTCGCTTATGACTAAGGCCCCGATCTTCACATTTCCGGAGCCTCGGGCGGACCGCCCCTGGCTGCTGCCCTCGGCCGGGCCCGGCGCCCCGGCCGCGCGGCGGGCCGGTCCGGGGCCGGACGCGGTGCTCTTCGACCGCGACGGCACGCTGATCGAGGACGTGCCCTACAACGCCGACCCCGCCCTGGTGCGCCCCCTCCCCCGCGTCGGCGCCGCCCTGGACCTGCTGCGGGAACGCGGCATCCCGCTCGGGGTGGTGAGCAACCAGTCCGGCGCCGCCCGGGGCCGGTTCGGCCCCGACGGGGTGGCGGCCGTGCGGCGGCGGGTGGAGGAACTGCTCGGGCCGTTCGGCGTCTGGGCCATCTGCCCGCACGGCCCCGGCCAGGGCTGCCACTGCCGCAAGCCCGCGCCGGGCCTGATCATCGCGGCGTGCGCCCAACTGGGCGTGGCGCCGGACCGGGTGGCGGTCGTCGGCGACATCGGCGCCGATCTGGCGGCGGCCCGGGCGGCCGGCGCCCGCGGCGTGCTGGTGCCGACGCCGGTCACCCGGCGCGCGGAGATCGTCGCGGCCGAGGAGTGGGCGCCGGATCTGCTGACAGCCGTGCGCCACCTGCTGGGCCCGGCCCGGTCCGGCGGGCGCAGCGGCGAGGAGCGGAGCCCATGAGCGCGGAGCACACGGAGGCGAAGCACGGGAACGAGGGGCCCCGCACGCTGGTCGTGCGGCTGGACAGCGCCGGCGACGTCCTGCTGGCCGGGCCCGCGGTCCGCGCCGTCGCGGCCGGCTCCTCGTCCACCACGCTGCTGTGCGGCCCGGGCGGCGCGGCGGCCGGCCGGCTGCTGCCCGGCGTCGACGACCTCGTCGTCCACGACGCGCCCTGGGTCAGCCTCTCCCCGCCCCCGGCGGACCGCGACAGCGTGCTGGCTCTGGTCGACCGGCTGGCCGCCGGGCGCTTCGACCGGGCCCTGATCTTCACCTCGTTCCACCAGAGTCCGCTGCCCGCCGCCCTGCTGCTGAAGATGGCCGGGGTGCCCTGGATCGGCGCCGACAGCGAGGACTACCCGGGCTCGCTGCTGCAACTGCGCCACCGGCGCGCGCCCTACCGGCACGAGGCCGCCGCCGCGCTGGAGCTGGCCGAGGCGGCGGGGTTCGCCCTGCCCGCCGGCGACTCCGGAGCCCTGCGGATCCGCGACCACCCCGACACGGCGCATCTGACCGGCGAGGGGCCCTATGTGGTGGTGCACCCCGGCGCGGCCGTGCCGGCGCGCGCCTGGTCGCCGCCGCGGGCCGCGCAGGCCGTCGCGGCGCTCGCCGCGGCCGGCCACCGGGTCGTGGTCACCGGCAGCCCGGGCGAGGAGGGCCTGACCCGGCGCGTCGCCAGCCGGCACGCGCTGGACCTGGGCGGCCGGACGGAACTGCCCGAGCTGGCCGGCGTGCTGGCCCGCGCCCGGGTGGTGGTGGCGGGCAACACCGGCCCGGCACATCTGGCGGCGGCCGTGCGGACCCCGATCGTCAGCCTGTTCTCCCCGGTCGTCAGCGCGGACCGCTGGCTGCCCTACCGGGTGCCGCACCTGCGGCTGGGCCGGCAGGACACCCCCTGCGCCAACACCCGGGCCCGGATGTGCCCCGTGGCGGGCCATCCGTGCCTGGACTCCATCACCGACGAGGAGGTCCTCGGCGCGGTGGCGGCCCTGACGGTGAGCGGTCCCCGCCCGGACCGCGTCGGACGGAAGGCGGTGGCATGAACATCCTCATCTGGCATGTGCACGGCTCCTGGACCACGTCGTTCGTCCAGGGGTCCCACACCTATTTCGTTCCGGTGCTGCCCGACCGGGGCCCCGACGGACTGGGCCGCGCCCGCACCTACACCTGGCCGGAATCGGTCATCGAGGTGCCGCCCGAGCAGCTCACCGACGCGCCGGTGGACCTCGTCGTCCTCCAGCGCCCGCACGAGGCCGGACTCGCCGAACGCTGGCTCGGCGGACGCCGCCCCGGGCGCGACGTGCCCGCGGTCTACGTCGAGCACAACGCGCCCGACGGGAACGTGCCGGACACCCGCCACCCGTACGCCGACCGCGAGGACCTGCTGCTGGTCCATGTCACCCACTTCAACCGGCTGTTCTGGGACAGCGGCACCACCGCCACCGCCGTCGTCGAGCACGGCGTGGTGGACCCGGGCCACCGCTGGACGGGCGAGCTGGAACGCGCCGCCGTGGTGGTCAACGAACCGCTGCGCCGGTGGCGCGTCACCGGCACCGACCTGCTGCCGGCGCTGGCCGGGACGGCGCCGCTGGACGTGTTCGGCATGCGCACCGAGGGGCTGGCCGAACGGCTGGGCCTGCCCGACGCCCGCCTCCGCGGCCACGACCTGCCGCAGGCACGGCTGCACGACGAGATGGCCCGGCGCCGGCTCTATCTGCACCCGGTGCGCTGGACCTCGCTGGGCCTGTCCCTGATCGAGGCCATGCACCTGGGCATGCCGGTCGTCGCCCTGGCCACCACCGAGGCCACCGAGGCGGTGCCGCCGGAGGCCGGGGTGCTGTCCACCCGGCCCGAGATGCTCGCCCGGGCGGCGGCCCGCTTCCTCCGGGACCCCGGCGCGGCGGCCGAGGCGGGCCGCGCGGCGCGGCACGCGGCGCTGGAGCGCTACGGCCTGAAGCGGTTCCTGGACGACTGGGACCTGTTGCTGGAGGAGGTGATCCGTTGATGAGGCGACCCACCGAACCGGACGGACTCCGGATAGCCCTCGTCTCCGAGCACGCCAGCCCGCTCGCCGCGCTGGGCGGCGAGGACGCCGGCGGCCAGAACGTGCACGTCGCTCAGCTCGCCGGCGAACTCGCCGACCGCGGCCACACGGTGACCGTCTACACCCGCCGCGACTCCACCGCGCTGCCGGCGGCCGTGCCGCTGCGGCCCGGCGTCCTGGTGCGGCACGTGCCGGCCGGGCCCGCCGACACCGTTCCCAAGGACCGGCTGCTGCCGTTCATGCCGCAGTTCGGAACCGTGCTGGAACGGGAGTGGGCCGCCGCGCCGCCGGACGTGGTGCACTCCCACTTCTGGATGTCCGGGGTCGCCTCGCTCCAGGCCGCCCAGCCGCTCGGCATCCCGTTCGCGCACACGTTCCACGCGCTCGGCTCCGTGAAGCGGCGGCACCAGGGCGCGGCCGACACCAGCCCGGCCGACCGGATCACCTGGGAGCGGTACGTCGGCCTGAGCTGCGACCGCACGGTGGCCACCTGCCGCGACGAGGTCGAGGAGCTGACGGCGCTCGGCCTGTCGTTGGAGCGCGTCAGCGTCGTGCCCTGCGGCGTCGACCCGGAACTCTTCACGCCCGAGGGGCCCGCCGCGCCGCGCGGCCCCCTCCCCCACCGGCTCCTCCAGCTCGGCCGGCTGGTGCCGCGCAAGGGGGCCCAGTTCTCCGTCGCCGCGCTGGCGCGGATCCCCGGCGCCGAGCTGGTCATCGCCGGCGGCCCCCGGGGCGGCCGGCTGGACGCGGACCCCGAGGTGCGCCGGCTGCGGGCGCTGGCCCGGGCCCACGGCGTGGCCGACCGGGTCCGGTTCACCGGCGGCCTCTCCCGCGCCGAGGTACCGACCCTGCTGCGCGGCGCCGATCTGGTGCTCTGCCCGGCCGACTACGAACCGTTCGGCATCGTTCCGCTGGAGGCCATGGCGTGCGGCGTGCCCGTCGTCGCCAGCGCCGTCGGCGGACAGCGCGACACCGTCGCCGACCCCGGCACCGGCCGGCTGGTGCCACCCGGCGACCCGGCCGCGCTGGCCGCCGCCGTCAACGCGCTGCTGGCCGCGCCCGCCGAACGGGCCGCCCGTGGCGCCGCGGGCCGGCGGCGGGTCCTCACCCGCTACCGCTGGGCCGCCGTCGCCGCCGCCACCGAAGAGGTCTACCGAGAGATCAGCAGCCGCCGCCCGGCTCCCGTGAGCGGCGCCTGAACTCGGCCCCAACTCCGCCCGAACCGAGGGAGGAACCCTTCCCATGCACGCATCGCGCACCGCTCACGAGCACTGCCGGTCCCTTCAGGACGCGCTGCGGGACTTCCGCCACCGCGGCCTCGACGAGGCCGTCGCCTGGGGGCGGTACCTGGCCGACGTGCTGCCGTCCGGCGGCCGGCTGCTGTGCGCCGGCAACGGCGGCAGCGCGGCGCAGGCCCAGCATCTGACGGCCGAGCTGGTGGGCCGCTACGCCGGCGACCGGCGCCCCTACTCGGCCATCTCCCTGCACGCGGAGACCTCCAGCGTCACCGCCATCGGCAACGACTACGGCTTCGACGAGATCTACGCCCGCCAGGTCGCCGCGCACGGCCGGCCCGGCGACGTCCTGGTGCTGATGTCCACCTCGGGCCGCAGCGACAACCTGCTCGGCGCGGCCACCGCGGGCCGGGCCGCCGGGCTGCGGGTGTGGGCCATGACCGGCGCCACGCCCAACCCGCTGTCCGGGCAGGCCGACAGCGTGATCGGCATCGAGTGCCCGAACACCGCCACCGTGCAGGAGGCCCACCTCGTCGCGCTGCACGTGCTGTGCGAGGCGTTCGACGAGGCGCTTCAGGCCGCGGAGGCGGCCACGGCCGAGCTGCCCGCCGTGCTCACCCGCCGGGAGGTGTCATGACCGCCCGCCAGCCGGTCGTCGTGGTCGGCGACGCGCTGCTGGACCAGGACGTGACCGGGGAGGCCACCCGGCTGGCGCCGGACGCGCCGGTCCCGGTCGTCGAGGTCGCCGAGGAGCGCTGCCGCCCCGGCGGCGCCGGGCTCGCCGCGGCACTCGCCGCGCGCGACGGCCGCGAGGTGGTCCTCGTCACCGCGCTGGGCGGCGACCCGGCCAGCGAGTCGGTCCGCGCGATGCTGCCCGCCGGGGTGCGCCTGGCCGAACTCCCGCTGGACGGCTCGCTGCCCGTGAAGTCCCGGGTGCTGGCCGGCGGCCGGCCGCTGGTGCGGGTGGACCGCGGCGGTGGCTCGGCCGGGCCGCCGGGTGCCGGCGTGCGCCGGGTGCTGGAGGAGGCGCGCGCCATTCTGGTGGCCGACTACGGGCAGGGCGCGGTGTCCGCCGTGCGCCGGTCGCTGACCGAGGCCGCCCGGCGCGTTCCCGTCGTCTGGGACCCCCATCCGCGCGGCCGGCCCCCGGTGGCGGGCGCCCGGCTGGTCACCCCCAACGCCCGGGAGGCGCGCTGGTTCTGCGGCGAGCGGGACCGGGACGGCGACGATTCGCTGCGCGCCCACAGCCGCCGCGGGGCGCTGCTGGCGGAACGCTGGCAGGTGGGCTCGGTGGCGATCACGCTCGGCTGCCGGGGCGCGGTGCTGGCCCGGGCCAACTGCGACGACCCGCTGTATGTGCCGGTGACGGCGGGCCACGACGGCGACCCCTGCGGCGCCGGCGACTGTTTCGCGGCCAGCGCCACGGGCGTGCTGGCCGACGGCGGACTGCCGCCGGAGGCGGTCGGGCTGGCCACCGAGGCGGCGACATCCTTCATCGCCGGAGGCGGCATGGCCTCGCTCACGTCCTGGCGCGAGGGGCGCGAGCGGCGCGAACCGCCGCCTCCGGCCCCGGTCGGCGCCGGGGACGTGGGCGCCCTGGTGGAGTCGGTCCGGGCGCGCGGCGGCACGGTGGTCGCCGCCGGCGGCTGCTTCGACCTGCTGCACGCGGGGCATGTGCAGTTCCTGGAGAACGCGCGGCGGACCGGGGACTGCCTGATCGTGTGCGTGAACTCCGACGACTCGGTGCGCCGGCTGAAGGGACCGGGCCGGCCGTTCAACCCGGCGGCCGACCGGATCCGGGTGCTGGCGGGGCTGGGCTGCGTGGACGCGGTGGCCGTGTTCGACGAGGACACCCCGGAGCCGCTGCTGCGCCGGCTGCGGCCCGACGTGTGGGTCAAGGGCGGCGACTACAGCGTCCGCGACCTGCCGGAGGCGGCGGCGCTGCGCGAGTGGGGCGGCCAGACCCTGGTGCTGCCGTACCTGGACGGCCGTTCCACCACGGAACTGGCCCGCCGCGCCGCCTACGCCTCGCCATGACGATCGTGGCGCTGCGCGCGCTGGGCCTGGGCGACCTGCTGACGGCGGTGCCCGCCCTGCGAGCGCTGCGCCGCGCGCACCCCGGGCAGCCGCTGCTGCTGGCCGCCCCGCCCTGGCTGACGGAGGCGGCGGCGGCCACCGGCGCGGTGGACCGGCTGGTGCCGGCGGACGCGCCGGGGCGCGCGGTCCCCGCGAGCATCCCGTGGGCCGGGCCGCGCCCCGACCTCGCGGTGGACCTGCACGGCAGCGGGCCCGAGAGCCTGCGCCCGCTGGGCGCGCTGCGGCCGGGGCGGCTGTTCGGCTACGCGCACCCCAGTGGGCCGGCCTGGGACGCGAACGAGCACGAGCGCGACCGCTGGTGCCGCCTGTTGACCTCCTACGGCATCCCCGCCGACCCGGCCGACCTGCGGATCCCGCCGCCCGCGACGCCCTCCCCGGCGCCCGGCGCCGTGGTCCTCCACCCCGGCGCGGACGCCGGCGCGCGCCGCTGGCCCGCCGACCGCTTCGCGGCGCTGGGCCGCGCGCTGGCCCGCGACGGCCACCGGGTGGTGGTGACCGGCGGCCCCGCCGAGGCGCCCCTGGTCCACCGCGTGACCGAGCTGGCGGGCCTGCCCCCGACGGCGGCGCTCATCGCCCTGCCCTTCCCGGCGCTGGCCGCGCTGACGGCCGCCGCCCGGGCGGTGGTGGTCGGCGACACGGGCATCGCCCATCTGGCGACGGCCCTGGCCACCCCCTCGATCACCCTGTTCGGCCCGGTCTCCCCCCGCCTGTGGGGCCCGCCCGACTCCGCCCGGCACCGCGTGCTGTGGCACCCCGGCCTGCCCCACACGGGCACCCCGCACGGCCGTGTTCCGGACGAACGCCTGCTGGCCATCGGCACCGCCGAGGCCCTCTCCGCGGTGCGGTCCCTGCCGGAAGGACCCGCCTGACCGGGCCCGCCCCTGAGCAGCGGCGGGTCAGCCCACGTACTGCCGCGCCTTCGACGTCCGCTGGGCCGTCTCCAGCGTGCGCAGCCGCAGCTCCACCTCGCGCGGCACCGGGCGGCGTTCGCGCACCAGCCAGGGCAGGCCGGCCATGGCGCGCACCAGGGCGGTGGCCGTGGTGCGGTCGTGGGGCACCGTGCGCAGCAGATGGGCCGTGCGGCGCAGGGCGGGGACGGCGGGGCGGCGCAGCCAGGTGGTCCACAGCGTGTTGCGGATGCCGTCCGCCCGGCGGCGGGTGGCGTCGCGCTGGCCGGAGGGGGCGTGGTGGATGGTCAGGCTCTCGTCGAACAGCAGCCACCAGCCGTCCGACAGCAGGTCCGCGGCCAGCAGCTCCTCCTCGCCGCCGAGCCACAGCCGGGGCGAGAAGCCGCCGGCCGCGCGGAAGGCGTCGGTGCGCAGCACGGTCGCGGCGGCCAGGAACGAGCCGAGCGCGGGGCCGGGCAGCCAGCCCGGCCGGGGCAGCGGGGAGGAGCGCAGCTCCTCGACGACCGGGTCCTCGGTGCCGTCCGGCTCGACCAGGATGCGGGCGGTGACGGCCGCCACCCGGGGATGCGCGTCCAGCAGGTCGGCCGCGGCGGCCAGCGAGCCGGGCGCCCACCACGTGTCGTCGTCGCAGAACGCCACATAGGGGCTGGTCACGTCGCGGACCGCGAGGTTGCGGCCGACCGCGCCGAGGTTGGCGCCGGGCGTCAGCAGGCGGGTCCCCGGGTGGTGGCGCGCGACCGCGGCGGCCGTTCCGTCGGTGCTGCCGTTGTCGGTGACCAGGACCGGGGGCCGCTCGGGCAGCGCGGCGAGCCGGTCGAGGGTGCGCAGCAGCTCCGCCCGCCGGTCGCGCGTGATGATCACCACGGAGGCGCGGTCATCTCGCGGCATGGGCCAGCTCCAGACGGCGGACGTCCGCCTCGACCTCGGGCGGCAGCCGGCGGCGGCCGCCCAGCGCGGCGGGCAGCCGCGGCAGCAACTGGCCCAGGGCGCGGCGCGCGGCGGGGTCGCCGGGGGCGTCGCGGGCCAGCCGCCAGGTCTCGCGCAGGGCGACGCCGACCGGGCGTCGCAGCCACGCGGTCAGCACCTCGTTGCGGCGCACCAGCGTGCCGCGGCCGCGGCGGGGATCCGAAGCGGGATGGTGCTCGGCGGTGATCTGCGGCGCGTAGCAGACGTGCCAGCCGGCGGCGGTGAGGTCGTAGGCCAGCAGCGTCTCCTCGGCGCCGAAGAACAGCAGCGGGTGGTAGCCGCCCACGGCCAGGAACGCGGAGCGGCGGACCACGGCGGCGCAGCCGAGGAAGCCCAGCACCGGCGGCCCGGGCAGGCCGGGCGGCGCGCCCAGCGGGGAGGCGGCCAGCACGTCGTTCAGCGGGTCGGGGGTCCGGTCGGGGCCGACGAGCGTGCGGCCGGCGAGCAGGCCGAGCCGGGGGTGGGCCTCCATGAGGTCGACCGCGGCGGCCAGCGAGCCGGGCGTCCACCAGGAGTCGTCGTCGCTGAAGGCGATGTAGCGGGCGGGCAGCGCCCGGACGCCGTCGTTGCGGGCCAGCGCGCCGCGGTTGGCCGGCAGGCCCAGCACGCGCACCTCGGGGAACCGCTCGGCGAGCAGCGCGCGGGTGCCGTCGGCCGAGGCGTTGTCCACGACCATGATCGGCGGGCGCTCCGGCAGGGCGTTGAGCCGGTCCACCGTGGTGAGCAGGCCGGCGGCACGGTTGCGGGTGGCGATGACCACCCCGACGGACGCAGCGGACACGGCGGCCGAGTGCCCAGCCGCCACCTGCCCAAACGCCCCGGACACCGTTTCGGGCAGGTGGCGGCGGGGACTCGCCGGGGATGACAGGTGACGGCGGACGGACCCTGGTGACGGGGTGGTTCAGCTTCGTGGACGGCGAGGCCACGGCCGGCGACGTGCTGGCCCTGGACCGGGTGCGGCAGGTCCTCGACGCGCGCGGGGTGAGTTACGAGGTGGCGTGGAGCCCGCGGTTCCGGCCGGACGGGCTGTCGCTGGAGAAGGCGCGGCCGCAGGACTACACACGGCTGGTGTTCGTGTGCGGCCCGGTGCACGGGCCGGCGATCGCGGAACTGCACGAGAGGTTCGCGCACTGCCGCCGGATCGCCGTGGGCATCTCGGTGATCGACCCGGCGGATCCGGCCGTGACGGGCTTCCACGAGGTGCTGGCGCGCGACGGCGACGGCCGCCCGGAGCCGGCGCGGGACCTGTCGCTGCGGGCGCCGCTCACCGACGAGGTCCCGGTGGTGGGGGTGCTGCTCACCCATGGCCAGCGCGAATACGGCGAACGGCGCCTGCACGCGGTGGTGGCCGAGTCGGTGACGCGCTGGCTGGCGGGCGCGCGGTGCGCGCCGGTGGTGCTGGAGAGCCGGCTGGACCGGGAGAACGGGCTGCTGTGCGGCCGGGCGGACGAGTTCATGTCGGTGCTGGAGCGGCTGGACGCGGTGGTCACGGACCGGCTGCACGGGCTGGTGCTGTCGCTGCGGGTGGGCGTGCCGCCGATCGCGGTCGATCCCGTGGAGGGCGGGGCGAAGATGACGGCGCAGGCCCGGGCGTGCCGCTGGCCGGCGGTGATCCCGGGGGAACGGCTGGACGCCCACCGGCTGGACGTGTGGCTCGCCTGGTGTCTGGGCCGGGGCGCCGCCGCGGCCCGGCGCCGGCGCGAGGAGCTGGGCGCCGCGGCCGATCTCGCGGACGGTCTCGTGGACATGCTGCGCGCATAGCCCCGGCCGGGGTGGGTACTCCGGCGTGCGCCGAAGGCGCAAGGGATCGGAAAGGGCGGTCGCTCATGGCCCGCTTTGTGAAGGAAATCATGTCGCCCGCGGTGGTCGCGCTGCGGCCCGACGCCTCGCTCGTGGAGGCCGCGCAGCTCATGCGTGCCCAGGACGTCGGGGATGTGCTGGTGGCGCAGGACGGTGTGCTGCTCGGTGTCATCACCGACCGCGACATCGCGCTGCGCGCCGTCGCCGAGGGGCTGGACCCGCTCACCGTGAGCTGCCAGTCCGTGTGCACGCCGGATCCGGTGTGCGTGGGGCCGGAGGAGGAGATCACCACCGCGCAGCGGCTGATGCGCGACCACGCGGTGCGGCGGCTGCCGGTGGTCGACGGGCGCGGCACGGTCGGGGTGGTGACCATCGGGGACGTGGTCCAGGACCGGGACCCCGACTCGGCCCTGGCCCACATCAGCCGGGCGACGCCGGATCTGTGAGCCGTTTCGGCTGAGCCGTCGACGCGGCCCTCAGCGGGGAAGGCGTACGCCGAGCATCGCGACGTCGTCCTCGTTGTCGGCGGGGCGGGTGTGGGTGAGGAGCAGGTCGCAGAGGCTGGTCAGGGGGTGGCGGGCGAGGGTGCCGGCGTACTCGCGAAGCCGTGACATGCCCTCGTCGAGGGAGCGGCTCGGCGACTCGATCAGCCCGTCGGTGTAGAGCACCAGGGTGGATCCGGGCGGCAGTTCGGTGACGGCGTCGGGGCGGGTGGCGGCGAAGCCGGTGCCCAGCAGGATGCCGTCCCCGGCCTCCAGGAAGCGGGCCCGCCCGCCGTACTCGATCAGCAGCGGCGGCGGGTGGCCGGCGTTGGTCCAGCGCAGCCGCCACCCGCCGCCCCCGGTGTGCTCCACCCGGGCGAAGACAACGGTGGCCATCGACGCCCCGGTCATGCGCCCCACGACCCGGTCGAGCCGGTCCACGACCGCGCTGGGCGCCTCCGGGTGGGCCCAGGCGTAGGCGCGCAGGACGTTGCACACCTGCGCCATGCCGGCCGCGGCGGCGAGGTCGTGGCCGACGACGTCGCCGATCACCAGTGCGGTCACCCCGCCGGCGAGGACGAACGAGTCGTACCAGTCGCCGCCGACCTGGGAGGCGTCCGGGGCGGGGACGTAGCAGGCGGTCATCTCCAGGCCCGGCACCTGGGGCAGCGGCGGCAGCAGGTGGCGTTGCATGTTCTCGGCCACCCGCCGCTGGCGCTCGTACAGGCGCGCGTTCTCCAGTGCGAGCCCTGCCCCGCGGGCGATGTCCTCCACCAGCAGCAGATCGGTCGGGGTGAACGCCCCGGGCAGCTCGGAACGTCCCAGGGTGAGGGCTCCGAGCACCTCCCGCGGACCCCGGATGGGGGCGATGCCCGCGGAGTGCATGCCGGTCGCCCGGAACAACTTCCGCTGGACGACCGCGACATCCGAGTCGGGCGGCCCCTGGTAGTCCTCGGGACCGGCGACGGTCGCGGTCACGCCGCGCAACGCCCGGGACAGCGGCATGGATGACTTCTCCGGCACCGCCGGCATCGGTCCCTCCAGGTCCTCCCGGTGCACCAGCGCGCCGTCCTCCCGGTGGACCACGGAGGCGCGCCGGACACCTCCCTCCTCGGTGAGCAAATCCACCACCGCCCAGTCCGCCAACTGGGGCACCACCAGCCGCACGAGCTGCCGCAGCGTCTCGCCGACGTCCAGCGTCGCGGTGAGCGTGGTGGTGGTCTCGGCGAGCAGGGCCAGCCGGTCGACCTCCGGCATCGTCGCCGTCGGGCGCTCCGCCTCCCGGCGGGTGGACTCGTGGAAGAACATCACCGCGCCCATCCGGCCGTCGCCGAGCCGGCAGGGGATGACCATCCAGGCCACCGGCATCAGCGAGCCGTCGCCGCGCTCGTACCACTCCTCGTCCCCCTGCGCGGTCCGGCCGGTGAGGAGCACCCGCTTCATCCGGCACCGGGTCGCCGGCATGGGCTCCCCGCGTCTCCCCCGGTGCAGCAGGTCGTGCGCGTCCTGGCCGCAGAGATCCTCGGCGGCCCGGCCGAGCAACTGGGCGGCGCGGGGCGTGACGTCAACGATCCGACCCCGGTCGTCCACCACGTAGCTTCCCGTGTCGAGGAAATCCGGCAGCCGACGGAGCCACTCCGCCCCCACCGGGGGAGACCGTCCGGCATCCCCCTGGCCGCCGTGACCGATCATGACCGCGTTCTCCTCCGTGCCGTCCGTTCCGCACTTCTCCCGCCAGCTTCACCCGTCTTCGCGCAACGGGCCATCCGTCGCCGCCGGACTGGTGCCGGTGGCCGCTCAGCGTTTGCTGGGCTGCCGCTCGGACTCCGCCCCGGCGGCCAGGAGCCGCTTGCGCAGCGCCTCGCCCTCCACGTCGACGTTGGGCAGCGCCCGGTCCAGCGGGCGCGGCAGCCACCAGGCGGCCCTGCCGAGCAGGGCGAGGACGGCGGGCACGATGGCCATGCGGACGACGAAGGCGTCGAAGAGAACGGCGATGGCCAGGCCGAAGCCGATCATCTTCACCATCGCCTCGGAGGAGCCGATGAAGCCCGCGAAGACGCTGATCATGATGACCGCGGCGGCGCTGACGACCCTGGCCCCGTGCCGGAAGCCGGTGACGATCGCCTCGTGCGGCGACTCGCCGTGGACGTACGCCTCCCGCATCCGGGTGACCAGGAAGACCTCGTAGTCCATGGCCAGGCCGAAGACCACGCCGATCATGAAGATCGGCATCAGGCTCATGATGGGCCCGGTCTCCTCGACCCCGAACACACCGGCCGCCCACCCCCACTGGAAGACCGCGACGACCGCGCCGAGGGCGGCGATCACCGACAGCAGGAAGCCGAGGGCCGCCTTGAGCGGCACCAGCAGGGAGCGGAAGACGACCACCAGGAGCAGGAACGCCAGGCCCACCACCAGCGCCAGATAGGGCACGAGCGCGTCGCTCAGCTTCTGCGAGACGTCGATGGCCATCGCGGTCTGGCCGGTGACCAGGACGTTGTCCCCGGTCGCCGCGCGGATGTCCGCGACCAGGTCCTCCGTCGCGGCGCTGCTCGGCTTGGACTCCGGGACGACCGTGATCATCGCGGTGTCGCCGGCCTCGTTGAACGCGGGCTCCCCCACCGCGGCGACGTCGTCCAGGCCGGAGACGGTGCCGGCGACGTCCTCGGCCGTCACCCGGGGGTCGGCGCTGTCCCGGGCGTCGACGGTGACGATCAGCGGCCCGTTGAAGCCGGGGCCGAAGCCCCTGGACAGCAGGTCGTACGCGCGGCGCTGCGTGGTGCTCGTCGGCTGCGAGCCGTCGTCGGGCAGGCCGAGTACCATGCCGGTGGCCGGCAGGGCGATCGCGCCGAGCCCGACGACGCCGGTCAGCGACACGGCCACCGGGCGGCGCAGCACGAAGCGGGCCCAGCGGGTGCCCAGGCCCGGTTTGGTCTCGGCCGCGGGCGCGGCGCCGCGACCCCGGCGGGCGCGGACCCGGTCGCCGGCGAAGCCGAGTACGGCCGGGATGAGGGTGAGGGCGATGAGCACCGCGACGGCGACGGCGCCCGCGGCGGCCAGACCCATCGAGGTCAGCACGGGGATGTTGACCACGGCCAGGCCGACCAGGGCGATCACGACGGTCAGTCCGGCGAAGACGACCGCGGAGCCGGCGGTGCCGGCGGCCCGGCCGACGGCCTCCTGGCGCGGCCGGCCCTCGGCCAGCTCGGCGCGGTAGCGGGAGACGACGAACAGCGCGTAGTCGATGCCGACCGCCAGCCCGATCATCATGGCCAGGGTGGGGGTGGTGTTGTTCAGGTCCAGCGGGGCGGAGAGCGCGGTGATCACGGCCACGCTGATGCCGACCCCGACGATCGCGGTGAGCAGCGGCAGGCCGGCGGCGACCAGCGAGCCGAAGGTCAGGACCAGGACCACCGCGGCGATCCCGACGCCGATGATCTCGGTCGCCCCGGTCGCCGGGATCTCGGACAGCGCGTCGCCGCCGATCTCCACGGTCAGCCCCTCCTCGCGGCCCATCTCGGCGGCCCGCTCCAGCGCGTTCCGGTCGGCGTCGGCCAGCCCGGTGGCCTCGACGTCGTACGACACGAGGGCGTAGGCGATGTCGCCGTCCCGGCTGACGGCCGCGGACTCGGGCTGGAACGGGTCGGCCACGTTCGCCACGTGGTCGGAGCCGACGCGCAGGTCCGCGACGACCCGCTCGACGGCGGCCCGGTCGGTGGCGTCGGTGATGTCGCCGTCCGGCGCCTCGAACACGACGCGCGCGGTGGCCCCTTCGGCGTTCGACGCGGGGAACCGCTCCTCCAGGAGGTCGAACGCGCGCTGCGCCTCGGTGCCCGGAATGGTGATCGTCGACGACGCGGCGGGCGAGGCGGTGGCGGCGCTCACCCCGGCGAGGACGAGCAGCGCCAGCCAGATCAGGGCGACCAGCCGACGACGGCGGAACGAGAACCGGCCCAGCCGGTAGAGGAATGTGGCCATGTGACAGGCACCCCAGAACGGTGGAGGGCGCGGGTGGGCGGTCAGTCCCGTGGTGTGCGGACCAGCTCCGGGGAGGCGGTGTCCAGCGGCACCGAGCCGGCCCGGACCATGCCGAGCTGGACGGCCTGCCTGGGCGTCACCGCGTCCAGCAGCCAGTCGGCGGCGACCCGCACCCGGTTCCCCGGCATCGCCATCAGGTGGTAGCCGCGCGTCACGGCGCCGGCCGGGAGCCCGGACAGCGGCACGTGGAACGGGTTGGCCGCCGCCTTCGTGCCGCCCAGGTCGACGGCGAAGCCGCGGTCGTGGTGCTCGTAGGCGCGGCGTTCGCCCAGGCCGAAGGCCGCCGCGATGTTGTGCGCCACGGTCTTGCCCTGCCGCCAGGCGTGCTGGGCGGTCATCGGCGTGAACTGCCCGGGCCGGGTGAGGTCGGGCACGGCCGCGGCGTCGCCGCAGGCGAAGACCTCGGGGTGGTCGGGGACGTTCAGATAGCGGTCGACGCACAGCCGGCCGCGTTCGGTGGGCAGTCCGACGTCGGCGACGAGCGGGTCGGGCCGCACCCCGACGCACCAGATGAGGCTGCGGGTCGGGACGAACTCGCCGTTGTCCAGCAGAACGCCGTCGTGCCGCGCCTCCTTCACCGACATCCCGGTGCGCACGTCCACGCCGCGTTTGCGCAGCACCCGGTCGGCGGTGCGCGAGAGGCGTTCGTCCAGCTCGGGAAGGACCCGGGGGGCGATGTCGAGCAGCATCCAGCGGGGCGTGACGCCCCGGCCGTCGGTGTGCCGCGTGATGGCGTCGGCGAACATCGTGCCGTGCGCGGCGACCTCCGTGCCGGTGTAGCCGGCGCCGACCACGACGAACGTGGACCGGGCGCGGCGCTCCTCCGCGTCGTCGGTGTGGGCGGCCAGCTCGAGCTGGCGGACGATGTGGTCGCGCAGATAGAGGGCCTCGGGCAGGCCGCGGAAGCCCCGGGCGTGCTCGGCCACGCCCGGGATGGGCAGCAGCCGGCTGACGCTGCCGACGGACAGCACGAGCGTGTCGTAGTCCAGCTCGCCGGCGCGGCCCTCGGGGTCGGTGTAGTGGACGCGCCGCGCGTCGAGGTCGACGCCGCCCGCCTCGCCGAGGACCAGCCGGGTGTGCGGCAGCGTCCCGGTGAGGGAGACGGTGACCCGGCGCGGCTCCAGGATTCCGGCGGCGACCTGGGGCAGCAGCGGCAGATAGAGGAAGTAGTCGGTGGGATTCAGCAGCACGACCTCGGCGTGCTTGCGTACCGTGCGGGACAGGATCCGCGCGGCGCGGTAGCCGGCGAAGCCCGCTCCGGCGATCACGATCCGGGACCGGCTCATGCGCGACCTCCTTGAGAGAAACGAGGTGTCGCGGGTACCCGGCCCGGGCGGAGTGATGCCGCCGCGCGGCCATGTGATGCGCGGACCGCCCGCCGTCAGCGGGCGGCGGGCGGCAGCCGGGTGAGCGCGCCCTCGATGCCGTGGCCCCGGGTGCGCACAACGGTCTCGGCGAGGTCGGCGAGCTTGCTGTTGGTGCGCTGGGACTGCTTGCGCAGCAGCCGGAAGGCCGTTTGGGAGTCGCACTCCAGCACATGCATGAGGATGCCGCACGCCTGGTCGATGACGGGGCGGGAGCGCAGCGCGGTATCGAGCTGGTCCACCTCGGTGAGGGCGCGTTCATAGGCGTGGTCGTGGGCGAGCGTGCGGGTGGCGAGGTCCCCGATGAGGCCGGCCAGGGTGCGCGTCCTGGCGTCCATCAGCCCGGGCCGGAAGCCGCACACGGTGACCGTCACGGTCAGCTCGTCGTGCCGGAACGGCAGCGTGGCGCTGGAGCGGACGCCCGCGTCGAGCGCGACGGCGCGGAAGTCGGGCCAGCGCCGGTCGGCCAGCAGGTCGTCGGCCCCGGCCGGCTCGCCGGTGCGCACCGCGGCCGGGATCGGGCCCTCGCCGGCCTCCCACTGCACGGCGACGAGCGGGGCCAGGTCGGGGTGCGTGACGGCGGCCGGGATCTCCGGCGGACAGCCGTCGACGTTCGCGGTCGCGGCGGCGCCGCAGGCCCCCGGTGCGCACAGAGCGGCCTCCTCGGCGAGCCGGGCCAGCGCGCGGGCCGAAACGTCCGTCGGTTGTTCGGTCGTGGAGGCGGACATGGGCGTCGCCTGCCCAGCGACGGGCCCGGAAAACGGCGCGAGTACGACTGTCCTCACGTCGTCCGCCGCTACTGTGTCCCCATGGCCGATGCGGAGGAGTTTGGCGCCGAGCTCACCGACTTCCGCGAGCGCGTCGCGGAGTTGCGTGCCAACCGCGCCCTGCCGGGCGGCGGGGGGCCGGCCAATCTGGACGCCGCCCTCTTCGAACTTCAATACGTGTCCGATGTGCTGTGGCCGCGTTATGAGCAACTCGTCGCCGCCCAGCGCCAGAACGCGCGGCCAGCCGATCCCAGGGAGCAGCAATTGCTTCGCGCGGTCTTCCAGGGGCTGCCCGTTCCGGTCGTGCTGCTCGACCGGGACAGTGTGGTCAGCCGACTCAACTTCGCCGCCAGTCAACTCTTCGGCCTGCGCGCCGGTTACGCCGCCGGCCGGTCCATCACCGCCTCGTTCGCCCATGAGGGGCGGGCGGCGTTCCGCGGCCAAGTGGCGGCGGTCGCCCGCCACGAGGGCAGCCGCAGCCTGGCCGTGGAGCTGATGCACGGCCTCGGCAACGGCGCGGGCGGCGACGAGAGACCCACCCGGCTGTGGGTGACGCTCACGGCGGTGCGCCCGCCCGGCCACCGGCGCACGGCCGTCCTCGCGGTGTGCCAGCCGATGACGAAGGGCGCGGGACGGCGGCCGGCCGCGCCGGGCGTCGCGGCGACGGAGCCCGCCGGCCGGCCGGACCCGGCCGAGGTGAGCAGCCACGTCGAACTCATGGATCTCCTCGACGACATGGTGGTGGCGCTCCTCGACGACACCGGCCCCCGGGCCGAGTCGCCGCTGGCCCGCGCCTGCCGGGTGCTGCACGGCCGGTTCGCCGACTGGGTGATCGCCGATGTCGCGGCGCGGGACGGGGCGCCGGAGGACGGGTGGCTGCGCCGGGTGACCGTGCTGGGCCCGGGGAACGGGCCGGGCGCCGACCGGGCCGAGGCCGTCGCCGCGCAGGACCCGGCCGCCGCGCCCCTGATCGGCGAGGCGGCCCGGGCCGGCGCCTCGGCGCTCCAGGTGCGGCCGGAGGACCCGTTCGCGCTGGGCAAGGCGGCGGACGGCCTGCCCGTGCTGGCGCTCACCGAGGCGTCGTCGCTGCTGTGCGTGCCGCTGCGACCGCCGTCGGGCGCGGTGCTCGGCGTCCTCACGCTCCTGCGCGTGGGCCCCCGTCACGCCTTCGAGCTGGCCGAGGCGAGCGCGATGGAGCGGATGTCACGGCATATCGCGCTGGCCCTGCGCGCCGCCTGAGCACCAGCGGCAGCACGGCCCACAGCGCGGCGCACAGCGTGAACGCGCCCACGGCCGTGGCGATCCCGGCGGCCCGGCCCAGCACGACGTCCACCACGAGGAGCAGCGCGCCGGTGAGCGCGAGGGCCAGCACCGCCAGCCCGGCCGTCGCCAGCCGCGCGGACACCTCGACGACCTGCCGCTTGGCGCCGCGCCGGAAGAGCTGCCGGTGCAGCGCGGCCGGGGCGGTGAACAGGACCGTGGCCCCCATGGCCAGCACCAGCGTGGTGACATAGGTGCCGCGCTGCACGTCGTCGAGGTCCGGGAAGCGCTCGGTGAACGCGAGCGTCAGCAGGAACGCGAAGAGGATCTGCACCCCGGTCTGGGTGACGCGCAGCTCCTGGAGGAGCTCGGCGAAGTTCCGGTCGTCACGTTCCGGCGGAGTCTCGTTCCGCGCCCGCACCCTCGGCATGGCGTCATCCTGCACCGCCGGCCTCCACCTCTTCACGCAGGCGCGAGCAGGTCCGGGTGAGCAGCCGGGACACATGCATCTGCGAGATACCGACCTGCTCGGCGATGCCGCTCTGCGTCATGCCGCGGAAGAACCGCAGGTAGAGGATCTGCCGTTCGCGTTCGGGAAGGGCGCGCAGCCGGCTGCGCAGCGACTCGCGCTCGACGACGCGTTCGAAGCCGGGCTCGGCGCGGCCCAGGGTGTCCAGCAGCGAGTAGCCGCCCTCGGGCGCGCCCGACAGCTCGGCGTCCAGCGACAGGACGGTGAAGCTGTGCAGCGCCTCCAGGCCGGCCCGGGCCTCCTGCTGGGTCATGTTGGCGTACTCGGCGATCTCGGCGGCGTCGGGGCGGCGGCCGTCCAGGGTGTGGGACAGCTCGTTGCTGGCGACGCGCACCCGGTTGCGCAGCTCCTGGACGCGGCGCGGCACGTGCATGCCCCACAGGTGGTCGCGGAAGTGGCGCTTGATCTCGCCGGTGATGGTGGGCACGGCATAGCTCTCGAACGCGGTGCCGAGCTCGGGGTCGTAGCGCAGGACGGCCTTGACCAGGCCCAGTCGCGCGACCTGTTCCAGGTCCTCCAGGCTCTCGCCCCGGTTGCGGTACTGGCGGGCGAGCCGGGCCGCCATCGGCATCCAGGCGCGGACGATCTCCTCGCGCAGCTTGTCGCGCTCGGGTCCCGGCCTCATGTGGGAGAGCCGCCGGAACGCCTCCCGGGTGTCCGGGGCGTCGTGGTGCGGATGCCGCCGGCGGGACCTGCTGACATAGGTGGCGGGCATGGTTCGCTCCCTTCTCGGTGGACTCGGTGGTCCCCACGGGAGCGGACGGGCCTCGGACCGCGCACGGGGAGCCATACCGCTCCCGCGGGCGTGCCTTCTGTCCGAAGCACGTATAAGCACGTGCCCGCCCCACGGGGACGCAAACGGGGATGCGGCGGGCGAATCGCGCCGGGCGGGCGTGTGCGAAGCGGAACACCGGTCCCTTGCACAACTCTTTTTCGCCGCGCCCCTGTACGCGCGGCCCACGGGGGGACAGGTTCTTAGGTGCGTCCGCGACGCGGCGGGCGCGGGACTCGGAGGTGGTTCCGTGACATCCAGGACCGATGTGGAAAAGGCGCTCCTCGGCCATGCGACCTATCGCAGCCTGGGCGAGCAGAGACTCTCGCCCGCCGAGGAGCGGTTCGAACGGGCCCGCAGAACGTCCGGGCTGTGGCTGGCCCCGCTGATCGCGGCGGTCTTCCTGGCGCTGCCGCTGGACATGGCGCCCAGTCAGCAGACCCTGGCCGGCATCCTGCTGGGCGTCGTGGTGCTGTGGGTGACCGAGCCGGTGCCGATTCCCGTCGGCGGGCTGATCGGGGTCGGGGCCATCGTGCTGTTCGGCGTGGTGCCCTCCGACGAGGCGCTGGCGCCGTTCGGGTCGACGACGATCTTCACCTTCATCGGGGCGTTCATCCTGGCGCAGGCGATGCTCAAGCACGGCCTGGCCAGGCGGTTCGCGTTCCGCATCCTGGCGCTGCCGGGGGTCGGGCGTTCGACGTTCGGCGTGGTCGTGGCGTTCGGCGGGATCACCTGTGTGCTGTCGGCCTTCGTCTCCAACACCGCGACCGTGGCGATGCTGCTGCCGACGGCGCTGGGCATCCTGACGGTCATCGCCAAGCTGCTCCAGGACCGGGGCCTGGTCGCCGAGGACTTCGACCCGACCCGGCTGCGGGTGGGCGCGGCGCTGGTGCTGATGCTGGCGTACGGGGCGTCGGTGGGCGGGCTGCTGACGCCGGTGGGGTCGCCGCCGAACCTGATCGGCCGGGGCCTGATCGAGGAGGCGACCGGCGAGAAGATCTCGTTCGCGCAGTGGATGGGCACGGCGGTGCCGATCTGCGCGCTGATGTTCGTGGCGCTCGCGGTGGTGCTGCTCCTGCTGAACCGGCCGGAGATCCGCCGCATCGACGGCGTGGAGGAGTATGTCGCGGCGCAGCGGGCGGAGTTGGGGCCGCTGTCGCGGGCGGAGTGGAACACGCTGATCGCGTTCGGCATCACCGTGGTGCTGTGGATCACGCCGGGTGTGATCGCGCTGGTGGCCGGCACCGACTCGTCGGTGTACGACACGGTCAGCGGGCGGCTCAACGAGGGCGTCGTCGCCGTGCTGGGCGCGTCGCTGCTGTTCCTGCTGCCCACCAACTGGGCGCGCCGGGAGACCACGCTGAACTGGAGTGACGCGGCGCGCATCGACTGGGGCACGATCCTGCTGTTCGGCACGGGCATCATCTTCGGCTCGCTGCTGGAGTCCACCGGCCTGGCGGAGACGATCGGCACGGAGGCGAACGACTGGCTCGGGCTGTCCAGCACGTTCGCGATCACGGCGTTCGCCGTGGTGCTGGCGATCCTGGTGTCGGAGACGACCAGCAACACGGCGTCGGCCGCGGTGGTGGTGCCGATCATCCTGCCCATCGCGATGGCGGCGGAGGTCGATCCGTTCGTGCCGGCGCTGGCGGCCACGTTCGCGGCGTCGTTCGGCTTCATGCTGCCGGTGTCGACGCCGCAGAACGCGATCGCCTACGGCTCGGGCGTGGTGCCGATCACCACGATGATCCGGTCCGGGTTCACCTTCGACATCCTCGGCGCGATCCTGATCATTCTGGGTCTGCCGCTGATGGTGGAGGTGACCGGCATCGGCTAGTGTCCCGTGGCTAGCCGCCGGGCGCGGTCGGCTGGCCGCCGCAGGACTCCCTGACCACCAGCGTCGGCCACAACTGGACGCGGTGGACAGGGCGTTCCGTGGTGTCCGCGAAGCGGGCCAGGGCGAGTTCGGCGGCGAGGGCGCCCAGGCGGTGCTTCTGCGGGCGCACGGCGGTCAGCGGCGGGTCGGAGGCGGCGGCGACCTCGTCGTCGTAGGAGACGACGGCGAGTTCGTCGGGGACGGCGATGCCCAGGTCGTGGGCGCGTTCCACCATGCCGATGGCCTCCCGGTCGGAGTGCACCAGCAGCGCCCCGACGCCGCGTTCGCGGCAGCGGCGCAGCACCTCGTCATAGGCGGCGACCCAGCCGGGCGTGCCATAGGTGGGGACGTCGATGTCGAGCTGGAGGGAGGGGAGTTCGAGGGAGGTGACGGTCTCCTGCCAGCCGGCGCGCAGGGCCCGGCTGGTGGGACTGGACCGGGAGGTGATCAGCCCTATCTGGCGATGGCCGAGGGTGACCAGGTGCCGGACGGCCAGCCCGGCGCCCAGGGAGTGCGCGGTGGTGGCCGCGTCGAGGGCGAGGGTGGGCAGTTCGGGCGGCGGCAGGCGTTCCACCAGGACCACGGGAACGGGCAGCCCGCCGAGCCAGCGCAGCAGGTCCAGGCCGGCCGAGCCGCCGACGGCGGGGGCGACCAGCAGCGTCTGCACGCCGCGTTCCAGCAGGGTGGCGACCTGGCGGCGGTCCTCCCCGGGGTGGTAGCTGGAGGCGCGCATCACCAGCCGGCCGCCGGCGGCGGTGACGGCGGCCTGGGCGCCCTGGACGACGTGCGGCCAGTAGTAGTCCACGGACGGCACGACCATTCCCACCAGGGTGCGGGTCGCCGTCTGGCCGAACGCCGAGCGGTGCGGGGCGGCGTCCGGCTCGCCGGCGCCGCCCCGGTAGGGCAGGGTGATGCCGCCGTGGACGCGCCGCACCAGGCCGCGGTCGGCGAGGGCGGTGACGTCGCGGCGCACGGTGACGGCGGACACACCCAGCCGCTGCACGAGGTCGGCCAGCCGGACGGTGCCGTGGCGGCGGACGGCGGCGAGGATGTGTTCCTGGCGCTCCCAGGCGAGGGTCATCGGGCACGCTCCATGCGGACGCGGACCGGGGCGCCGGTCACCGCGGTCAGGGTGAGGCGGGTCAGCGCGTCGCCCCAGGAGCGGCGCAGCAGCGGGTCGGTGAGTTCGCGCCGGGTCAGCTCGGCGGTGACGGCGGCCGGGTCCCAGCCGATGCGCAGGACGCGGCCGGGTGCGGCGGTGACCAGCGCGTGGTCCGGGCCGAGGCGAACGTCGCCGGCGAGCACGTGCCGCAGCCGCACCGGGCCGGGGTCGGGCGTCCAGGCGTCCTCGATCAGCACGTGGGCGGGCCGGCCGGCGGCGGCCCGGACCAGGCGGAGGGTGCGCGGCCAGGAGGTGAGCAGCCCCTCGGGGTAGGCGGCGGCGAGGTCGGCGCGGAGTTCGGTGGCGCCGGGCGCGAGGTCGGCGGTGACGGCCCGGGCGGCGTGGCCGGCGCCGGGGGCCTGGTCGGCGTCCCCGGGCGTGGGGACGTTGTGCCAGGCGGAGCGCAGCGGCCAGGCGGTGTAGCGGTCGGGGCCGAAGCTGGCGGCGGTGTAGGTGGGCTGGCCCACGTCCACGACGACCGGCCTGCCGTCGAGCGCCACCCAGTAGGTGCCGACGTCCAGGTGGTTGTGGCGCTCGGCGTTGTGACCTGCCTTGGCCGCCAGCGTCAACCCGTCGGTGGTGCCGGCCCGTTCGCGGGCGACCAGCACCTGGACGCGGGGCAGCCAGACGTCGGCCGCCAGCCAGTCGGCGGCGTCCGGCGCGGGCGCGGCGCGGGCGGCGCGCCAGTCGGCGTCGGCGAGCCCGGCCAGGGCGCTGCCCAGCCCCTCCCCCGGGCTCACGGCCAGCGGCCGGGCCGCGCCGCGCGCCACCGCGTGGGCGGTCACCCGGGCGTCGCCGAGCCGCCGGCCCCAGCGGTGCAGCAGGTGCCAGGGCCGGTCGTCGGCGAGCCGGGCGGGTGCGTCGCCGGCGTTCACGTACCAGGGGCCGCCCAGGTGCATGCGGTGCGGGAAGCGGCTGAGTTCGGCCAGCACGGGCAGGTCGCGGGCGTCGAGGACGCCGGGGCCGGCCGCGGCGAGCAGGTCCAGCGTCTCCAGCAGCCGGCCCGCGCCGAGCCACCAGTAGGCGACGCCCTCGTCGATGCCGCCGTCGTCGGGCAGGGTGGCGACGAAGCGGTCGAGCCCCTCGACGACCAGGCGCACCAGGCCGGCGCGTTCGGCGGCGTCCTCGACGAGGAGCAGCGCGGCGGCGAGGACGGCGGAGTGGATCCAGGCGTTCCAGTTGTCGGCGGGCCGGGTCAGGCCGAGCCAGGGCCAGTCGCGGGTGTCGCGGAACGGGTCGAGCACGCGGGCGGTGACCTCCCGGCGCAGCCGTCGGCGCAGGCCGGGGACGCGTTCGTCCAGGTGCGGGCCGAGCGCGTGGTCGGCCCAGGCCAGCAGGGCGGCCACCTCGGCGGCGCCCAGGTCCAGATACGGCCGGTCGGGGTCGGGCAGCACCTCGCCGCGGGCCGCGGTGTACGCGTCGTGCGGCGCCCAGCACCAGGTGCTCGCCTCGGCCAGGGCGACCATGCCGTCCGCGGCGGCGTCGAGGTGGGGCGCGGCGCCGGGCGGGTCGCCGGCATCGGCCCGTTCGCCGGTGAGCACGGCGGCCAGGGTGAGCAGGGCGACGCGTTCGCGCAGCTCCCGGGCGGGGTCCTCCCAGGCGGTGCGGACCCCGTCCCGGAAGGCCCGGGCCCAGTCGGAGGCGCGCGGCGCGGGGGCCGGGCGGGCGAGCTCGGCGGCGGCCAGCCGCAGCAGGCCGTCGCGGGTGGCGGAGTCCACGGCGTCCCAGACCGCGCGGTCGGTGACCGGCGGGACGGGCAGCCCGCGCCGGGCGCCGGCGAGCGGATCGGGCTCGTGCGCGGGGACCGGGGCGACCCGGAGCCGGGTGGCGAGCGCCCCCGCGGCGGGGGGCCGTTTACCGACCGTCACTTTCACTCCTGATCGATTCTGATCACTTTGATCCATGCTGATTGACCACGAACTATCGCACGGGCTGAATAGCCCGCACACCCCGTTCAGGAGGGAAATCTGAAGTAATGGCGCTTCACCACGGCTGGTCCCGTCGCGCGTTCCTGCGCGCCTCGGCCGGCACCGCAGCCCTGGCGGCGGGCGGGTCCGCACTCGCCGGCTGTTCCTCGGACACCACCGCGTCCGGCGCGACCAAGGTCCGGATCTGGTCCTGGCTGACCGGGATGGATCAGTACGTCGCGGCCTTCAACGAGGCGCAGCGCGAGGTCCATGTGGAGCTGAGCGTGATCGCTGCCGGTCTCTCCGGCGGCTACGCCCAGCAGACGAACGCGATCCGCGCGCACAACGCCCCCGACATCCTGCACGTCGAGTACCAGGGCCTGAGCCAGATCCTGGCCACCGGCGGCCTGCGGGAGATGACCGACGACGTGGCCGACCTGGCCGAGGGCTACTCCCCCGCCGCCTGGCAGGGCGTGAACCCCGGCGGGCGCACCTACGCGGTGCCCATGGACCTGGCCCCGATGGCGTTCTACTACCGCAAGGACCTGTTCGACGAGCACGGCATCGCGGTGCCCACCACCTGGGAGGAGTTCCGCGACGCCGCCGAGGCGGTGCGCGAGGCCGACCCGGACGCGCGGATCACCACGTTCCCGCTCAACGACGGGTCGTTCTTCGCCGGCATGTCCTGGCAGGCCGGCGACCCCTGGTGGCGCATCGAGGGCGACACCTGGGTGGTGAACGTCGACGGCCCGGGCACGATCCGCACCGCCGAGTACTGGCAGGACATGATCTCCGCCGGCCTGGTCCGGGGCGGCCCCACCGGCACCCAGGAGTGGATCGCGGCCGTGCACACCGGCAAGCTGTGGGGACTGCTGGGCGCGGCGTGGAGCGTCGGCACGCTCAAGAAGTCGATCCCCGACGACACCGGCCGCTGGGCGGTGACGACCATGCCCACCTGGAACGGGGAACCGTCCAACGGCGTGCAGGGCGGCACCGCGTTCGGCATCTCGAAGGAGAGCGACGTGGCCGACGCCGCGCTCACCTTCCTGCGCTGGATCAGCACCGACCCCCAAGTCCCGCGCATCGGCGCCACGTTCACCTCCCCGTTCCCCGCGTATCTGCCGAACCGGGACATCGCCCGCGAGGTCGTCTCCAATGACTACTTCATCGGCGACCCGGTCTACGGCGTGCTCGACGAGGCGGCCGAGCGCGTCCCCGAGTGGACCTGGGGACCCAACGCGCTGGGGCTGTTCTCCACGATCACCGACGCCTTCGGCGGCGTGTCCACCGGCGCCACCACGATCCCGGACGCGATCCGCCGTGTGCAGTCCTCGGCCGTGGCCGACATGCGCGACCGCGGGCTGTCCGTGCGAGAAGGGAACCCGGCATGACGGTCGTCGCCCCCGGCACCAAGACCCCCACCCGCCCCGGCGGCCGCCGCTCCCGGCTGGCCTCGCTGGCGCTGGTCGCCCCCTTCGCGCTGCTGCTCACCGGCACCGTGCTGGTGCCCATCGGCTACGCGCTCTATCTGAGTCTGTTCACCGAACGCCTCTCCGGCCTCGGCTTCGACGGCCCGCACGACGCGTTCGTCTGGCTGGAGAACTACGCCGACGTCCTCTCCGACGCCGCGTTCCGCGACAGCGTGGGCAACGTCGCGCTCTACGCCCTGATCCACGTCCCCCTGATGCTCGGCGGCGCCCTCGCGCTGGCCCTGTTGCTGGACGGCGCGACCAGCCGGCTGCGCCAGGTGTGGTCGCTGGCGGTCTTCCTCCCCTACGCCGTCCCGGGCGTGATCGGCGGCCTGATCTGGGCCTACCTCTACAGCCCCGACATCGGGCCGATCAACGACCTGCTGCCCTGGGACCCGCTGGGCAGCAACGGCATCCTTCCCTCCATCGTCACCATCGCCACCTGGCAGTGGCTGGGCTACAACATGATCATCTTCTACACCGCGCTGCGCACCGTGCCCAAGGAGACCCTGGAGGCCGCCCGCGTGGACGGCGCCGGCCCGCTGCGCACCGCCCTGTCCATCAAGGTCCCGGCCATCCGGCCCACGTTGTTCGTGGCCCTGGTCTTCACGGTCATCGGCTCGCTCCAGCTCTTCACCGAGCCGCTGGTGCTGCGGACCTTCACCGGCTCGGTGACCAGCACCTGGACGCCCAGCCTCTACGTCTACGAGTCCGCGTTCATCAGCAACGACTACGGCCGCGCCGCCGCCGCGTCGATGCTCCTGGCCATCGCCTGCGCCCTGCTCTCCGCGCTCGTCATGCGCATCTCCACCCGGAGGACCCGATGACCGCCTCACCCACGCCGGGCGCCTCCCGCTGGATGTCGCGCGGCGCCGTGCACGCCGTGCTGGCCATCGCCGCCCTCTACAGCGTGCTGCCGCTGATCTGGCTGCTGACCTCCGCCACCAAGTCGGTCGGCGACTTCTCCACCACCAGCGCCTTCGAGTTCGCCGACTGGAACCTGTGGACCAACCTGAGCGACCTCTTCTCCGAAGAGGACGGCATCTTCCTGTCCTGGGTGCGCAACTCCCTGCTCTACGCCGGTCTCGGCGCCGTCCTGGGCGCGCTGATCTGCGCCGCCTGCGGCTACGCCATCGCCAAGCTCGACTTCCCCGGCCGCAAGCTGCTGTTCGCCGTCACCCTGGCGGGGGTGCTGGTGCCCACCACCGCGCTCGCCCTCCCGCTCTACCTGCTCGCCTCCGAGCTGCACATAGTGAACACCTTCTGGGCCGTGTTCCTGCCGCTGCTCACCAACCCCTTCGGCGTCTACCTCGCCCGCGCCTACGCCGAGGCCGCGGTGCCCGACGAGGTGCTGGAGGCCGCCCGCGTGGACGGCGCCAGCGAGCTGCGCATCTTCTTCACCGTCGCCCTGCCGATGATGCGCCCGGGCGTGGTGACCATCCTGCTGTTCCAGTTCGTCGGCATCTGGAACAACTTCTTCCTGCCGCTGGTCATGCTCACCGACCCCGAGCTCTTCCCGATGACCCTCGGCCTCTACCAGTGGAGCACGCGCGTGTCCCAGTTCCCCCAGTACAACCCCCTCGTGATCGCCGGCTCGCTGCTCGCCGTCGTTCCGCTCGTGCTCGCGTTCATCGTGCTCCAGCGGCAGTGGCGCTCCGGCCTGGCCGCGGGGAGCGTGAAGTGACCGCACCGCACCGCCCCGAAACTCTGCTGGTGATGAGCCCGCACTGGTTCGGCACCCAGTTCGGCGACGCGGAGCTGGCCCGGCTCTCCGCACTCGCGACCCTCGGCGAGCCGCTCGTCGCCGACGAGCTGACCTCCCCGGCCGTCCGCCGGCGGCTCGCCGAGACCGAGGTGCTGCTCACCTCCTGGGGCTGCCCGGAGCTGGACGAGGACGTGCTGCGCGCCGCGCCGCGGCTGCGCGCCGTGCTGCACGCCGCCGGCACCGTGCGCTTCCACGTGCCCCGGGCGGTGTTCGACCGCGGCGTCCTGGTCACCACCGCGGCCGACGCCAACGCCGAGCCCGTGGCGCAGTACACGCTGGCCGCCGTGCTCTGGGCGTTCAAGAAGGTGCCGTTCCTGGCCGCCGACGCCCGCCGCTTCCGCGCCGACTGGAGCTACCGGGAGACGCGCGGCGAGCTGACCGGCCGGGACCGCACCGTCGTCCTGGTCGGCTTCTCCCGCGTCGGGCGCCGCGTCACCGAGCTGCTGGTCCGGCTCGGCGTGGCCCGCGTCCTGGTCGTCGACCCGGTCGCCGACCCCGCCGCCATCGCTGCGGCCGGGGCCGAACCGGTCGCGCTGGCCGAGGCGTTGCCACAGGCCGACGTGCTCAGCCTGCACGCGCCCGCGCTGCCCGAGACCCGGCACATGATCGGCGCCGCCGAGCTGGCGGCGCTGCCGCCGCACGCGGTCCTCATCAACACCGCCCGGGGCGCGCTGGTGGACACCGCCGCGCTCGAACGCGCCTGCGCGGACGACGGGTTGCACGCCGTGCTCGATGTCACCGAGCCCGAGCCGCTGCCCGCAGACTCGGTCCTGTACGAGCTGCCGAACGTCGTGCTCACCCCCCACATCGCCGGCTCGCTGGGCTCCGAGACGCGCCGCATGACCGCCGCCGCGCTGACCGAACTGGAGCGCTACGCCGCCGGGTTGCCACCGCTCGACCCCGTCACCCCCGGCACGCTGGCGGTGCAGGCATGACGAACCCGACCGCCCCGCCCCCCGAGGACCGGACCCTCTCCCCGCACACGGGCTGGACCCGGGACCACTGGACGGCGTACGGCGACCGCCTGCTGGCCGCCCTGCTCCCGCACCGCTCCCCCGGGGGCGCCCGTTACGCCCTCCCCGGGCCGGCCAGCCGCAACGGCCGCGACTGCGACGAACTGGAGGGCTTCGCCCGGTCGTTCCTGCTCGCCGGCTTCCGCGTCGCGGGCGAACGCGGCGCCGGGGAGCCGGCCGCCGCGCTGCTCCAGCGCTACGCCGACGGCATCGCCGCGGGCACCGACCCCGCCTCGCCCGAGTACTGGCCGCGCCCCGACGTGGCCGGCCAGGCGAAGGTCGAGGCGGCCTCGATCGCGCTGATCCTCCAGCTCACCCGGCCCTGGCTGTGGGACCACCTGGACGACGCCGTGCGGCAGCGGACCGTGGACTGGCTGGCCACCGTCATCGGCCAGCGCTACCCGCCGATCAACTGGGTGTGGTTCCGCGTCGTCGTCGAGTCGTTCCTCCGGGAGGCAGGCGGCCCCTGGTCCCCCGCCGACATCGAGGAGGACCTGGCGGTGCACGCCTCGCTGCGCCGCCCCGGCGGCTGGCTGTCCGACGGCGCGGACGAGCGGGCCTTCGACCACTACACCGGCTGGGCGCTGCACCTCTACCCGCTGCTGTGGACGCACCTGTTCGACGTCACCGGCACGCTGTGCCCGCCCGCGCTGCGCGAGCGGTGGGCCGGCGACCTGGCGCGTTACCTCGACGACGCGGTGCGGCTGGTCGGCGCGGACGGCTCGCCGCTGCTCCAGGGCCGCAGCCTGGTCTACCGCTTCGCCGCCGCCGCGCCGTTCTGGACCGGGGCCCTGACCGGCACCGGCGGCCTGGACCCGGGCCTGACGCGCCGCGCCGTCAGCGGCATCGCGCGCCACTTCGCCGACCACGGCGTGCCCGGCGACGACGGGCTGCTCACGCTCGGCTGGCACCACGCCTGGCCGGGGATGCGGCAGGCGTACTCCGGCCCGTCCTCCCCGTACTGGGCGGCCAAGGGCATGCTGGGCCTGGCCCTGCCCGCCGACCACCCGGTGTGGACCGCGCCGGAGCGCGCGCTGCCGAACGAGACGGGCGGCGTCGCGCGCGTGGCCGCGGCGCCCGGCTGGCTGATCTCCGCCCGGCCGGCCGACGGGATCACCCTGGTCCTCAACCACGGCACCGACCACGCCCGCCCGGGCGCGGACTGCGCCGACTCCCCCCTCTACGCGCGGCTGGGCTACTCCACCGCGACCGTTCCGCCGCTGACCGGCGGCACGGTGGCCGATCCGCTGGACAACTCCGTGGTGGTGCTGGACGCGGACGGCCACGCCACGCACCGGTCCGGCTTCACCACCCTCTACGCGGAACGGCGCCCGGACGGCGTGCTGGTCGCGGCCTCGCGCGGCACCGCGCACTGGGTGGACAGCGCCGGGGACGACTCGCCCGACCACGGCTCGGGCCGCACCGGGAAGGTCACCCCGGGCCCCTCGGTCACCGTCGCCTCCGTGGTGCGCGACGGTGTCGAGGTGCGGCTGGCGCGGGTGGATGCCCCGGCCGCGCGCCCGGAGTGGCGCGCGGTGCGGCTGGGCGGCTGGCCGGTCACCGGCGAGGCGCCGCCGGAGCGCGGCCCCGGCGCGCGCGCCGAGAGCCCGGCGCTGTGCTCCGCGCTGCGCCCGCTGCGCGGCCTGCCGGTCGCGGGTGTCGCGCTGGAACGCGACACGAGCCCGCTCGGCACCTGGACCGCGATCCCGTGGCTGGCCACCGCCGGGCCGCCGCCGCTTGGCGAGGTGCTGGCGGCGGTCGTCACCCTGGGCCGGTCGCCGGAACCGGCGGACGCCGAACCGGAGCTGACCGTCGGGCCGGAGGCGGTCACGGTGCGCTGGCCGGACGGCACGGCCACCGAGGTGGCGCTGCCCGCGGTCGACTCGGAGGCGTGACGGGCCGGGCGGCCGGTCAGCCGGCCAGGGCTGCCTCGACCAGGGCGAAGGCGAAGGGCGGGGGCAGCGGGGTCACGACCGGGGTGGCCAGGCCCGCGGCGTGGCAGAGGCCGGTGAAGTCCTCGCGGGTCCGCTCCCGGCCGCCGATGGTCACCAGCATGTTCAGGTCGCTCAGGTGGAGGTCGCTCAGTTCGAGCGGCCCGGCGCCCGCCGCGTCCGCCCGCTCCGGCAGCAGTTCGTCGACGATCAGCACCCGGCCGTGCGCGGGCAGCGCCTCGGCGCAGCGCCGCAGGATGCCGGTGCTCTGCTCGTCGTTCCAGTCGTGGATCACGCTCTTGAGCAGGTACAGATCGCCGCCGGACGGCACCGAGGCGAAGAAGTCGCCGATCACGGTCTCGGCCCGGTCGGCGACCCCGGCCCGCTCGAAGGTGTCCTTGGCCTGGGCCAGGCCCTCGGCCGTGTCGTAGACGATCCCGCGCAGGTGGGGGTGGGCCCGCAGCACGGCGGTGAGCAGCGTGCCGTCGCCGCCGCCGACGTCCACCACGGTGGAGAACGGACCGAAGTCGTAGGCGGTGGGCAGGACGCGCGCCACCGCCCAGGCGCCCTGGCTCATGGCGGTGTTGAACTCGGCGGACAGCTCCGGCCGTTGCCTGAGGTAGTCGAAGAAGTCCGTGCCGAACACGGCGTCGAAGGACCTCTCACCGGTCCGGACGCTGTCCGCGAGCCGTTCCCAGCCGCGGGTCATGACCGGGTTGGTGAGCACCCGGACGAACGCGGCGACGGAGTCGGGCCGCCGCCCGTCCAGCAGCCCGCCGGCCGAGGTCACCGCAAAGGTGTCGGGCCCGGTCTGGGCGAGCAGCCCCAGACTGGCCAGCGCGCGCAGCAGCCGGAGCGTCGCCACCGGCTGGGTGCCGCAGCCCCGCGCCACGTCCCCGGCCGTGCGCTCGCCGTCGCCGATCAGCTCGACGATGCCCAACTCCACCGCCGCGCGCAGGGTCTGTGCGGCCATGGTGCCGAACGCGAGCTGGATGACCCGGCCCCGGTGATCGGGATGTGTCGTCTCGTCGCCTGCCATGCGTCTCTCCGTTCCTGGACGGCCCGCCGCGGGACCTCCCGGTTGGCTGAGTGAGAGTCAAACCGATCGACCGGTGGCTGTCGTACCCAACTCACGTGATCCTGGGGGGGTTGCGCGTTGGTCTTGGGGTCCAGGCCAACGGCGGCGGCCCGGGCCCCGATTCGACCGGAAACGGTCACGTGGCGCGGAATGGGAACGCCCCGGCCGGGGTACCCCGCGCGCCGGACGGTGAGGACCGGCCGTTTCGGCTCCCGCCCGGCCCGCGCCGCCGCCTCCCCGGAGCGGCACGGGTCACGGGCTGCGCGCCGGGGCCCGGCTACCCTGGGCCGTCAACGCCCGGGCGGCCCACGGCACTCGGCGCCCGCGCCGGGGCGGCGGAGAGCGGGGCGCGCGCATGGACGACACGAAACAGGCCGAGGGCGCGGGGCGGCGGCGGATCACCCAGGCCGATGTCGCCCAGCACGCGGGGGTGTCCACCGGAATCGTGTCCTCGGTGATCAACGGCCGGGACTACGGCACAATCGGCTTCGGCGAGCGCACCCGGGACCCGGTGTGGCGGTCGGTGCGGGAGCTGGGCTATGTGCCGAACATCGCGGCCCGCAGCCTGGCCCGGGGCGGCAACCGGCTGATCGGCGTCTTCACGCCCGGGCCCCTCCTGCGCCCCGGGGCGAACGACGGCGGCGGCGCGTTCCTCACCGGCATCGAGGAGGAGGCCGGGCGCGCCGGCTACCACCTGCTGCTGTTCACGGGTCCGGCCCCCGCCGCCGGCCGCCGGTCGGTGTACTCCGGCGGCGTCAACACGCTTCAACTGGCGGACGGTTCGGTGCTGATCGGCGCCGACACGTTCCCCGGGGACATGGCGCGGCTGGCCGCCGAGTCGTATCCGTTCTTGCTCGTCGGCGAGCGCGACGCTCCCGGCGCCCGGGGTCCGCCGCCATCGCCGACCTGGTGACCGGCACGGCGGCCGTCGTCGCCGCGCTGACGGCACGGGGCCACCGCCGCCTCGCGATGATCGCCGGCGCGGCGGAGGCGGAGGACCCGCCCGGCCGGCGCGCGGGCTTCCTGCGCGCCTTCAAAAACGCCGTCATCGAGCACGCCGCCAGCCTCGGCATCGACGTCGAAGTCGTCAAGGAAACCCGGGAGTTCGCGGCTTCCATGTTGTCAAAAGGTGCTGGGTCGTCGAACGAAGTATTGGTTGGATCATGCTGCACCGGCGCTTCGCCCGAGACTACGAAACCCTGCCCGCCAGCTCGGAGGCCGCCACCATCCGCCGCGCCCTCCAACGCACCCCAACCCGCCCATCGCCGCCGCCGGCCCCTGACACTGCCGTCAGCGTTGCCGTCAACCGCCACAGAAGCCCGTCAGGGCAAATCTGACGGGCTTCTGTTTTGCTCCTGCCACCCACCCACCACCCACAGATGCAATGATCGAACAGGGATAACACCCGGTCGACGGTCAAGATACGCTCAGTCCCGCTTACCGTGAATCGACTGCAGATGCGATGTCACGTACGAGCGCGTTTGCTAGCGACACTGCCTGCTCTTTGAAGAAGCCAATCCTTGTGAAAAATTCCTGCTCGGATGGAATCACTACGGCGGCGGCAGTTAGCGCAGAGAAAAGGACATGCACCTCCCCGATCGAAAGACCAATATCGCCGCCAGCCAGCTTCTCCTCTATCCGCCCCAAACTCGCTCGATCGACCCCGGCACGCACCACGGAGGCAGTATCCCCATCCCCGCGATCCCTCAAGAACAACAGCACCTCTCGAATCAAGTCGCGCTGCGGCTCTCCGAGGCCCAGCAAGTAGAGATTCCCTTCTAGCGTGACACGCAGGGTTGCTCTCACGACGTCGTATACCTCCCACTATTCACGAAGGTGTCGTAGTTGTAGCTATAGCCGTGAATCATATAGGAATTCTCGACTATCAGGACTCCTCTTGTCTGGTCGTACGCGACACGCGAACCGGTTCGAGTATCCACGTGTGTCATTCGACCACGCCATGAAGCAAAGTAATCGCCCAGGGCATCCGCATCGTGACCAATACCAGGGATCACGTGATCTGCCGCCGTACTCGAACCATCGTGCATACGCCGTACCTGATAATCCACACCTTCGGCGACGTTTGAACCGTGAGCACTCTCGATCCGATCATAGACCGCGTCGCGAAGACCTCCAGTACTGGAATCCCATCCATTGCAGTTGTGAACCAAGACCGGAGTCTGTCCCGCCAGCACATAGTACGTGTGGACGCCCTCGATGGTGAGGTTGTGTACGGCGGCCATGCGGCTGGTGTGCCGAGTAGCGGCGACACGGACCAGGTCCCACGTGCTGGTCTCAAGGTTCATGCCGGGTTGGAGGTCTTCGGCGTCGATCCAGGCGTTCAGTTCGGGGACCCAGAAGGGGTGGCCGTCTGTTGCCGTGATCGTCGTCGCGGGGCCGTCTTCGGGACGCAGTGTCAGGGTGACAAGCTGCTTTGAGCCCGTGCCCTGGATCTCGGCAGTGACGGCCCGGGGAGTTGTCTCCCCGGTTTCCGGGTCGGTGGCCAGGACCTCGTCGCCGATTTCGACGTCCTCGATCTGCTTGGTGCTGCCGTCCGCCACGAGAACCTGGACGCCCGGCACGAAGCTGTTGCAGCCCTTGTCGCTTCTCTTGAGGAGGTTTCGAATGGTTTTCAGTACATCGAGGGCCTCCTCCGCTGCTTCTTTCACACGGCGGCCTCTGCCTCCTGTGCCGAGTTCGAGAGCGCCAGGGCCCACACATTCCCAGCGGAGAGGGTCTGTAGTGCAGACGTCGCTCAGTCCTTGGAATCCCTCAACCGTCTCGCGGAGCGTCTCCAGAAGGGATCTAGTGTCACGTAATTGAAGTTTGTTTACTTTGAGTTGTTGGCGACCAGTTTCTTGAAGTCTCGTTGAAGGACGCGGACCTTGGCGATGATCTCTTTGGATGTGGCGACCCAGGTGAAAGGTCGAGCATCTTTGTTCCAGTTGGTGATGTAGGAGTTGATGGTATCGATGAGGATGCGAAGTGATCCGAAGGTGCCTCGTCGGATGGCCTGTCGCGTGATGATGCCGAACCAGATCTCGATCTGATTTAGCCAGGAGCTGCCGACGGGGGTGAAATGAAAGTGGATATTGGGGTGTGCGGCGAGCCAGGCATTGACGTCAGCGCCAGAGTGTCGCGTAACTGAAGTGGCTTTACTTTTGAGTCTACCCTGTGGGACAATAAGGGCTGTGGATTTGTCGAATGACCAGCGCTCCGCCCTTCGGTCCTTGATCGGTGATCAGGGCTATGATCGATCGGTTTCTGCGCGTGCGCGTATCGTGTTGCTGCGCGCCGATGGACACTCCGTCGCGGACATCACACGGATGTTGGGGACGACGAAACCGACGGTTTACAAGTGGCTTGATCGGTATGAGAGTTCCGGCCTCGGTGGGCTGGTGGACCGGGACCGGCCTGGCAGGCCACAAGGGATTCCCGAGCATGTGCGTTCGCGGATCGTGGCGCTGACCCGCCAGTCGCCACCCGAGTCGACGGGCTTGAGTCACTGAGGTCTTCTCGGCAACGTGACGGTTGCGGTGCGTGACGGGGTGCGGCGCCCGGAGCGGGGTTGATGACCTGGCGTCAGATACGGGTGAAGCCCTTGGTAGGAACGGGTCTGCGAAGATCAAGTTCCGTAAGACCAAAGGCTTCACGTGCCCTCCAGTATCACCTACACGGCCGTCCTCGATGTCAGCAGGGCGACCGCCGAGCACCTCGCCCGGCTCCTGCACGAGCACCGCGAGCGGGTCGGCACCCGCAAGAACACCCGGGCGCTGGGCGTCTTCAAGCAGGCGGTGCTGGTCCTTCGGTGGTTCATCGACGGCGCCCGGCTGTCCCAACTCGCCCGCGACAACGGCATATCGCTGCCCACTTCCTACCGCTACCTGCACGAGGGCCTGACCGTGCTCGCCGACCACGCACCGGACCTGTCCACCGCTCTGGAGCGGGTGGCGGCAGCCGGATACACCCACCTCAACCTGGACGGCACCGTCATCCGCACCGACCGCGTCGCCGCCCCCGGCCCCAACGGAGCGGATCTTTGGTGGTCCGGGAAGCACAAGCACCATGGGGGCAACGTGCAGGTCATCTCCGCCCCGGACGGCTGGCCGATCTGGGTCTCCCCGGTCCGCCCGGGCCGGGAGCACGACACCACCTGCGCCCGCAGCCACGGCCTGGTCGACGCCCGCAACCGCCTCGCCGCCATCCTGGACGTCCCGACCCTGACCGACCTGGGCTACGAGAACGCCGGCCCCGGTTTCCGCCACCCGGTCAAGAAACCCCAGGGCGGCGAACTCGCCGAGCACCAGCAGGCGTTCAACAAGGTCGTCCGGGGCGTCCACGGCATCGCCGAACGCGCCAACGCCTTGCTCAAGGTCACCTTCAAGGCCCTGCGCAGGGTCAGCCTCGACCCCGCGGCCATCACCCGGATCGCCCGAGCCGCCCTCGTCCTGCTCCAGCTGGAACACGGACGCACCACCTGAACGAAGATCACAGAACGTCACATGGCGTTACCGAGAAGGATTCAGTGAAGCTCTCCTACCTGAACTCCCCTCTGCGTTCGTGACACACGTGGTTTGAAACCTCTCCCCGAAGAGCGGTTCCGAAGGGCCTTCCTTCATCTTCCACGCAGCATTGCATCCAAAGAGGTTCCTGCCTACATTCCGCACCTCTCTTTTCGCATTCGTGGCACACGGACATCACCAGGCTCGCCGGGCCTCAGAAGGGGATCTAGTACCACGCGTATGTGATCATCGACATCTTCAGCCGGTACATCGTCGGATGGACGGTGGAGCGGGCCGAATCGGCCGAGCGGGCTGAGGAGTTGATCCGCGAGACCATCGAGCGCAACGGCATCGTCCCGGAGACGGTGCACGCGGACCGCGGCACGTCGATGACGTCCAGGAAGGTATCGCAGCTGCTGATCGACCTCGGCGTCACCCGCAGTCACTCCCGCCCCAGGGTGAGCAACGACAACCCCTACAGCGAGGCCCACTTCAAAACCACCAAGTACGCCCCGGATTATCCGGAAAGGTTTGACTCGCTGGCGCATGCGCGGGAGTGGACGGAGGGGTTCATCGGCTACTGCAACCACACCCACCGCCACTCCGGGATCGGCTACCACACCCCCGCCTCCGTACACTTCGGGACCGCAGAACTGGTCCGCGAGCAGCGCGCCGCCACCCTGGCCGCCGCCTACGCGCGACACCCCGAACGGTTCAACCGATGGCCAAAGCCGCCACGCATCCCCCGCCAGGCATGGATCAACGACCCGGCCAAGCGCAGCCAACTCGAACAACACAGTTCATAGCAGCACAAGCGTTTCATTTGACTTGACAGGTTGCGCACAACTCGTCCGCGAGCTGTGCGACGTCACCGTCGTCGACCTGGGCACCGAGGCGGTCACCGCCGTCCGCCGCTACCTGGCAGCGGAGAACGCCGCTGGTGCGGCACGGCTTGACGATGCGGAGATGGCAGCGACCCAATTCCTCGGGATGATCTCCAACTACGTGTTCTGGCCGCGGATGCTGCTCGCACGCTGGGAGCCCGACGACTCCGCCATCACCAACGCGGTCGACCAAGCGGTGCTGACCATGCTCGCCCGATACGGCACGCCGGGGACCCACGGCGCCTGAGACACCAGGCGCCCCACCGCTCTGCGTAACCACCCGATACCTCCCGCACAGGCAGGCCCTCGACCCGCCGAGTACACAGTCACCCACAGTGCCGAAGCTCCTTAGAACTGCCGCCTTCGCGATGGAAGCGCACCCGACAGCCCACGGCCCTGCAGCCGATCGAAGCCATAGGCGATAGCGGGACAGCCCTTACTTGCTCATGTCGGAGATTGCGGCAATCAGGGTATCCGAGATGAATTCCAGGAATCCCCAGAGGGTGCGAGACAGGAGTTCGACCCCCCCGTCACTGACGTCATATGTCGCACCGGCGAGCATGCCGCCTCTGAGTCTATAGATGCAATCGCTTGAGGTGAAGTAGACAAAAAGGCCACCCCCTCCATCTGAGCCAAATACCGTGATTTCCCCATTGATGGCGCCGGTCACCCTTGTGGGATAGCCCGCCCTCTCGCCAGCGACGGCGACCCTTATCGGGTGGACGAATAGCCCATTCTCGACGTCAGGCATGGAGATCTCGTCGATTTTGGAGTAAAAGACCTCCAGACCTTGCGGAAGCTTCCTTTGTGATTCCGATGTAAGCGTCTGCTCGTTTTTTGAGACAAAATTCTCACCCGAAGGATAACCGAACGCACGCTCGAATTTCTGCTCAAATCCTTCGAGCCTGCGTTCGATTTCCGCGATCCAGTCATCTAGTTTCTCGCCAGTAATAATCGCCGTATCTCCTGTCGATGCTCGTTGCGAAGTCCTCGATTTGCGCCCTCGAGGGATCCGAATGAGAGCGTTATTCAGGCGGCGTAATCGGGTCAACGTAAGACAACGGCCCCGACCGAGTAAGATCGTTTTCCTTCCACAGAACACGACTTACAGGCGGAGCCGTTGCGTTACGAGTCTACTACAGGGCTTGCTGCTGACCAGGTCGATGAATTGGCGGCGCGGATCTGGCAGATCACACGGTGTCGCCGGGAACGTTTGTGGCCGTCGACGGTTGGGCTGTATCGCGCGGTCGTGATCACGTTGGTATATGTCCGGCAGAATCTGAATCAGGCGGCGGTGGGCGATCTGTTCGGTGTCAGTCAGTCGACGGTATCGCGGGTGTACCGGGGCGTCCTGCCGCTGATCGGGGAGGCGTTGTGTCTGCATGTGCCGGACCTGGCCGAGGCTGTACGCGGTCGGCTGGTCCTGGTGGACGGAACCGATACACCAACCGGCAACCGTACTGGTCACAGGGACAACTACTCGGGCAAGCGGCGCCGTGCCGGGTTGAACGTCCAGGTCGCGGCCACCACCGACGGCGAACTCGTGGGCGTGTCCACGCCGTTTCGCGGTTCCATCCACGATCGCAGGGCGTTCGCCGAGTCCGGCTGGGAGGCTCTGACGGCTGACACGGCGGTCATCGCGGATCCCGCGTACCAGGGCACACACGCCATCACACCTCGCAGGAAACCGAAAGGCGGTGAACTCTCGATCGGCGACAAGGAGAACAACAAGGCCATATCATCGATACGGTCGGCGGTCGAGCGGTGCATCGCCCACCTCAAGAACTGGAAAATACTTGCCACCGGCTATCGAGGACGCCTCGCCGAACTCCCTACGGTCATCCGCATCATCACGTCACTTGAATCCTACCGACTCGGCTGGTGACGCCCGTGAATAACGCTCACCGGCGGTCGTAACTGTCCGCTGACGTTGCCGTCAGCGTTGCCGTCACACACTCCAAGGAGTGCCCGCAGGAATCTATTCCGGCGGGCACTCCTGCGTTCCATCGACCATCACCAGGGAACTTTGCGGGTCTTATGACTCCCCGTCTTTCCCTCCGGTTTTCCCAACCGAAACCAAGGCACTCTCAATCGCATTGCGAAGATGTAGCCGCGCGCCGCCTAGATCGGCCTTTTCAAGCAGGATCGCAATGAAGTCAGAGTCCGGGTACCCCTTCACCGCTCCATCTTTCATCGCCCACACCTGAGACCAGATGGCGATCATCATCTCATTGCAGGCTTGAGCCTGCCGACTCCCATGCTGAGCGTCTCCGGCGAAGACATCACGTGCCGAGATTCCGAGACGATGCCCCATAGCCAGCAAGAACGTCTCCTTGGCCTCCGAGTTCATGATCGCGAGAACCTGACCTCGAATGCTCATTGATCCATATCCCAGAAATCCTCATCCGTCATAGGTTGGCTGCCACCGTACGTCTCGCGCGGCAGTGAGTCGATATCGTATCCCCGAGACCGCAAGACCGAGATCCTCGTATTTCCGTTCACGATCGTTCCATCCGGTTTCACTATCAGCGGTTCATGCGCTCCTGGCCTCAACGAAAAGACGATGTCCTCGGTATCCTGCCTATGCCAGAAATCCAACGAACTTCTATCGAGGGAGCTGTCAGGGTGCAATGACCTCAACGGCGGATCGCATTCGTTGGAATTATGTACAAGTACCGGCGTCTGCCCTGCCTGCACATGGTACGTGTGGACGCCTTCGATGGTGAGGTTGTACACCGATGCCCACGCGGCCTGGGTCTCGACGGTGGTGATCCGGGTGTGGGCGCCTGCGCTGGTGAGGAGCTGGGTGCCGGGCTGGAGGTCTTCGGCGTCGACCCATTCGCCGGTTTCGGGTGCCCAGTAGGGGTGTTCGGCGGTGGAGGTGAGGGGGTCGCTGTTGCCGTGGTCGTCGGTGACGGTGAGGGTGACGAGGTTTTTGTGGCCGGTGTTGGTGAGTTCTGCGGTGACTGTCCTGGGGCCGGTTTCTCCGGTTTCGGGGTCGGTGGCCAGGATCTCGTCGCCGATCTCGACGTCTTCGATTGCTTTGGTGGTGCCGTCGGCCATGAGGACGTAAGTGCCGGGGAGGAAGCTGTTGGGCGTTCTGCAGGGGGGTGCGCCGTCGGCCCGTCGGAGGGCGTCGGCGATTTCTGGGGCGAGTCTCGACAGCCGGCCCCAGGGAGCGAGCTCGACCGCGGTCATCGCGCAGCCCCAATGAGGGTCTCCGAAAATGCATTCCAGATCAGGGTCCGGGACCAATAGGTCCCGCAGCCCTTCCACCCAACTCATTGGGCTGAAGCTTGCTTTTACCTCGTCAATAATATCTTCAAATGGGTCCGGTATCGGTAGCCCTATTGAAGGCATTCCGGATGGTGCTGCGACTGTGGATACGGGGTTGTTGTTCCCTCGCCCCGTGCCGCTTCCTGTGGAGCCTCCACCGCCACCAGCATGGGGAGGTTCCTTCTTCTTGTTGGGCTTGCCTTTCCTGCCGTCGCCGCAGTCGATTCCGAGTTTGGCGCAGGTGCCGAGCAGAAGGCCGGTGGGGTCGGAGTAGGTGAGGGGGTTGTTGTTGGCGTAGGTGTAGCCATGGATCTGCTGGGGGTCGGCCAGGTCCATGACCGGGTCGAGGGAGATGAAGCGGCCCAGGGCGGGGTCGTATTCGCGGGCGCCGAGGTGGGTCAGGCCGGTGGTGGTGTCGGTGGTGCCGCCGACGAAGCCGCGGGTGCCGGGCCAGACGGCCGGGATCTCGCCGCGGAGGTCACCGAAGGGTAGGGTGCGACGTTTGGTTATCTCCGCGGTGTCGGCGTCGACGGCGATCTGGCCGGTGCCGTGGTGGTCGGCAATCGTGAAGGTGACGGATCCGTCATTGGCCATCACAGCGGTGTGGCCGCCGCCGAGGTCGATGTAGCGGGTGGCTTCCGGTGTGTCGGCGTCGGCTGCGAGGGTGACTTCGGTGTGATTGCCGAGGTAGAGGGTGGTCTCGGTCGGGGTGCGGCCGATCAGTCGCTGGCCATCGGCGTCGTAGAGGTACTCGGTGACATCGCCGTTGGCTTCCTCGACGCTGGCGAGGTGGCCTTCGGCGTCCCAGGTCAGTTCCTGGGTGTCGCCGCCGACCTGGCGGGTGGCGGTGTTGCCGGTGGCGTCGTAGGTGTATTCCTCCAGCGAGCGGACGCCGGGCGCGTCTTCGACCACCGAGGTGAGGGTGTGCGGCTGCGCCGTGCCCGGCTCGGGGTAGTCGTAGGTGCGCTCGGTGTCCTGCTCGTGCAGGCTCTCCGTGAGGCGGTTGCCGACGGCGTCGTAGGTGTAGGAGTGCCAGTAGGGGGCCGGACCGCCCATGGCGCCGGCCGAGGGGGTGCTTGGACAGGTGTCGGCGGTCTGGGCCCAGGCTTCGGTCAGACGGCGCAGGTAGTCGTACCGGTGCCTGTCAAGTCAAATGAAACGAATGTGATGCTATGAACTCTGTTGTTCGATTTGGTGTCGCTTGGCGGGGTTGTTGATCCATGTCTGGTGGGGGATCGATGGCGGGACGGGGCGGCGGTTGA